>JAIDNR010000302.1 GCA_029063695.1 Ruminococcus sp. | reverse complement strand
ATATAATGTTATGTATTCAGTATTCGTCTTGCCTCATGTGTTTCAAGGTCAGCAAGTCTTGTGGGAATCGGAATATGACTTTCCTTGTCCGTGAGATTGAGAGCAATTTTTGTGGCAGTATCAAGAGTAATATTGTTTCCTGCCGATAAAAATACAGGCTTGACATTATCATGAGTACGCAGAACTCTGCCATACACTTCACCGTTGATTACAATATCAGTGAAGCTTCCTGCGATGTAATCAGGTTCAGTATAGTCTGTATTGTCTACACGGAAATAAGTTTTTGCAACTCCTATTGACGGAGTATTCAGATAAAAAGAAGCGTGTGATGCAATTCCCATATGACGTGGGTGCAGATAGCCGTTTCCGTCAAACATATAAATATCGGGTCTGCATTCCAGTTTTTCGACTGTTTTCAATACAAGCGGCAGTTCACGGAAAGCAAGAAATCCAGGTATATATGGCACTTCTATTTTTCCGCTGTACTGTTTTTTTTCAATGACTTCATGGGTAATGTAATCAACAACAACAATACAGCAGACTGCATATTCTTCCTGATTTTGATTTTTCCAATAAGCCAAATCAACACCTGCTATTGTTTTTATATCAGACAATTCAAAGCTGTTGGACAGACTTATTTTATCTCTAAGTGCATTCTGTATTTCAAGAAATTTCTGTTTATCGTTCATATTTGTTCCTTTTTTTCTTGTTTTCTATGTAAGTGACGGTGTTTCTGTAAGTTATAGTAAGTCCCTTGATTAAAAGATTTTTGTCAACTATGATATTTTTTCTGCAAAGCGGTACAACAACGGACGAAAGTCCACCAGTAGCAATAGTGGTACACGGCTCGCCCATTTCTTCTTCAATACGTTCAATAATGCCGTCCAATGCACAGGCATTTGAATACAACGCACCGCTTTTCATACAGTCGATAGTGTTTGTGCCGATTATATTCGGCGGAAGTTCAAAGTCAAATTTTGGTAACTGAGCAGTTCTTGTAATAAGTGCGTCAGCGGCAACTCCCATGCCTGTGATTATAAGTCCGCCAATATAATTCTTGTCCTTATCTACAACGGAAACGGTTGTTGCCGTACCCATATCAATAATAATAAGCGGTACAGAATATGTATTTATAGCGGCTACGGCATCAACAACCTGGTCGCTTCCCAATTGTTTCGGGTTGTCGATTTTTATATTAAGACCTGTTTTTACTCCTGGTCCTGCAATCATGACTTCAACACCGAAAAGCTTATGTATAGCCTCTTTGACTGTATTAGTCACAGACGGCACAACGGACGACATAACAGCGTCGTCAATATCCTTACAGCAGAAATTATTCATTTCAAGAATATTCTTGATAAGTGTTGCGTATTCGACAGCAGTCGCATTGTGATTGGTGGAAATCCTCTCAAATACAACTATATTGTCGTTTTCGTCCACACAGCCGAAAACTATATTTGTATTGCCAATATCAACAGCTAAAAGCATGGTAAAACCTCCTGATTAAATAAATTTATTTGCATCTTCCCAGCGGATAAAGCACTTGTATTTGATTACAACTATATTTTTTGGTACAATACCAGCCGATACTTCAAGTACATATTTTCCATCAGGCAGATAGAATACTATGTAATTCCTGTAATTCTTTCTTCCGCCTCGAGTATATTTAACTTTAAATGAGTGGTCAACCTCAATTCTTGTATATATTGCTGAATCGTCCATATTTGCCCATATATGCTCCCATACGGCATAGCTTGCAAGGCAAATCAAAGTTACAGGCAGGACAACTTCAAGCATTACAAGCATAGTCTCCACACCTTTTAACAGCATCATAATAAAAGCCACTATAAGTTCAAGTCCGATTAGGCTTGATGCAGAAATAAGAGATTCTTTTATATCAAATTTAAACTTTTTCTTCATTCTGTTGGGTAACTTTTTCCATTTCGGCGAACTTGCTTCAGCGATTTTCTTTTTTTCGTCAGGTTTAAGATGATGTATTACAGCATAATCAACAGCAAGTGTGAATAAAATAAGTGCAATACTTCCAATCATATGATATATGTAACCCCATTCGCTTTTTATAATATCAAGTGCAATTACTGATGTTATCAATAAAAGTACTCCGAAAAGCGAAAACATAACGGGTATGGACTTCCCATAAAAAAGATGTCTGTATTTAAGTCGTTTCATAATAAATCCTCTGAATTTTATTTACATATTACTTATATGGTTTATATTCATCTTTTACATTAAATTTTTCAAGAATGCTATCAATCAGTTCTGTCAGATGTCGTACATTAGGTGCGTATGAGCCTATGTTGTCACAACGAAAATAATATAAGTTTTCTTTATCTGATAAAATT
>JAIDNR010000301.1 GCA_029063695.1 Ruminococcus sp. | reverse complement strand
ATTATATGTAGCGCTTAAAAGAGCATCAAATTGGTTCTGAGTCATTGATAATCCTTTACAATTTGACTTTAATGTACTGACATATCCAGATAATTTGCTGCTAAACAGTTCCCTTGCCTGTGCTTCTGATATTGTATGTCCGCCTTTTTGACCTCTGATACCATTTGACGTGTGAGTATATGGACATTTATTTCCATAACCTATTGTCCACTGAGCCACATCCCAAAAGCATTCAGACGAATAACCCTCTAAACTTTTTATGAATGCATAAGTACTGTCAACAGGCTGTAGATTGCTTACATCTTCTGCCGATACAGAAAAATTAGGGATCACTCCTATAAGCATAACAAAGCTGATAACCATAACAACTGCTTTTTTAAAATAATTTCTTAACATAATAAACCTCCTGAATTTATTTTTTTTGAAACGACATAAATAAACATATCATCCTCCCAACCCGTGATATAATATTAATGGGAATATCATATCACATTTCTCAAAACTTGAAATTTTACGAAGTTATCTCAAAACGGCGTAGATTCGCACATATTCAATTTTCAAGATGCCGATCTGACAACGAATTACAACTAAAGGGACATACACATACTGTTCATCAACCTGCGCTCATGGGAACGATCAGGGTGAATGTAGCGGTTAAGCGTGAGGTTTATGCTGCTGTGACCGAGGACTACGGACAGCGTTTTTATATCGAAGCCTTTTTCGGCACAGTTCGTAGCGAATGTATGGCGGAGTTTGTGGAAATTATGATTTTCTATTTCAACAGATTTGAGTATTTTCTTGTAGCGATACTGCATGGTACGAGGTTCGATGATTTTATCTGAGCCTGACAGAATGAAGAAATCAGCTTCGTTTCGGAACATTTTAAAATATTCCATAAGAAAATCAGGTATAGTAACACTTCTAAAAGATGTATCGGATTTTGGAGTTGAAATTATTACTTTTGTTTTTCTGCTGCCATTAGCTGAACTAATGCGCTGAACTGTTCTTCTGATATTCAAAATCTTGTTATCAAAGTCCACATCACTCCATTTTAAGCCGCAAAGTTCACCGATACGCAGTCCCATAAAAAGAGAAATAAGGATTCCAAAAGCTGTAAGGGACATATTATCTCGAAGATAAGAAACAAGTCTTTTCTGCTCCGTATCGCTGATTTTCCCGATTTGTTTCTTTTCAGCTTTTGGAAGTACAACATTTTTCAGCGACAGCTTGAAGCCGTATTCTTCCTGAGCATATTTCAGCATAGACTTAAAAACCGTAAAAATATCCCTCACATAGCTTGCAGATAAGCCGTCTGCGAGCTTTTTATTTATAAATTCATTTATCCTGCCTGCCGACAGGTCAGCGCATGGCATATCGGCAAATTCAGGAAGTATATGTTTCTCAAACTTTGCCTTGTAATTTGCAAAAGTAGATTCTTTAACACGGTTTACTACAGCATTTAGCCATTCATCATAAATCTTGCTGACAGTAATATATCTGCCTGAAAGATAGCGGGAAGCAACCTCACGCCCAATCATCACCTTTTCCTCAGCTTCATCATATGTTTTACCATAGACATACTGATACTGAGTTTTACCGCTATCATCATAACCAATAATGAATTTACCCATGTACCGTCCATCTTTACGCTTTGTTATATTTACAGCTAAAATTTCCATTCTGTAACCCTCCGTACACTCAGAAATGAGCAATATGCACATTCCAGATCTCATATTTATATACAATTCGCTGATTTTATATATTTCACTTGCAATTTCGTGAAAAATCATGTATAATTTTAACAAGGAAAAGTATGCTGTTCAAGTATGCTCTCTTGATGAAACCAATAGTTTTTCGTTAAATTTCAAGTTTTGAGAAATCAGCTCAGTTGTAATTATAAGGGTTCAATGCGCTGATACTGCGCTTTAAGCGCGCTGAATATGTGAAAAAAGCTCCTTACGGTGTCTGACAGCAGATAATCGTAAAGAGCTTTTATATTTTATAGATAACAAAAGAGCTTTGCCGACGCAAAGCTCTTTGTTGATAATTATTCATCCGAACATTCTGACAATCCGTGTAAGAGCTGAATGTAAATGGACTCATATCTGTCGTGTTCCTCGCCCTCGGTTGACATCATCATTTCGAGGAAATAAGCCTTAGCCTGTTCGTAGTTCGTCCAGATCTTACGCTTGCCGTTGCAGATAGTCGTGACCTTTTGAGTTTTGGGCATTGCCAATTCAGGAATTTTCAACATAGCTGTGTACCTCCGTAAGTTTTATCGTTACTCCATTATAGCCGATAATAAATTCAAAGTCCAGCTCTTTAGAGAAATTGTAATAATTCTTGTGCAGGGCGCAGCAATTTCAAAAGCCTGTCCAGTTCAAGGCGCACATATCAGCTTTCGGTGCTATCGTGAAATCTCCTAACAGTACCTTTTCATTTTCGCTCAATGCTTCAACTGCAAAATCTTAGTTTTCAAAAAGTTAAGCGGTTGCCACAGCTTATTCACTCCGTCCTTGATCTCGGCAATATCATCAACGTAGATATTGCCCGTGCTGTTTACACGAACAGCTATCTGATTGATATTGTTTGCAATATTACTTGCTAATTTATGAATTTGCCGAAGTTCGTTTTCGTCCATTTGGACGATGTAACCCTCGAAGATCATAGCACGAACAAATCCGCTGAGACTGTCCATACCGCTGTTTTTATATTTGCGTTTAATAGCGTTCATTTCTTCCTGACTCACTCTTACCTTGAGGTAGAGATTACGCTTACTTTCATTCTTCATTTTTGTTTTCCTCTCTTTGTCATTTTTTAGATTCGGGGTATTAGGGGCAGAAGCCCCATATGCGTTTACTTAAAAGAAAAAAGACGGAATAAGGCAAATTTTCGTGAACGTTTAGATTGAGAAGT
>JAIDNR010000300.1 GCA_029063695.1 Ruminococcus sp. | reverse complement strand
TTTGAAAAGCGTCCTGAAATGTACAACAATGAGCTGAAATATATCCGAAAAGCCGAATCGGAAGGCAGAGCATTTGTTATAGCTCCGCCCCAAAAACTCCCAATTGGTCATATTGAACATGAACAGGATAAGCTTCTGGAAGTCTACAGAATCGGCAGAAATACCGTACGTCGAAATCTTGATGATATAATAAAATTCTTAGACCGCAACCCCCTTTGAGAAACGTATTTTGCCGTCTGATGCCTCAAGCCGTACAGTTTCACCGCTGTGAATGCAGGAAGTTATAATCATCTTTGCAAGTTCGTTCTCGATTAAATCAGTCACACGGCGTTTTATGGGTCTTGCACCATATTTATCAGTCTCCTTTGCCTGTGCAACTGCCTTTATAACGTCCTCGCCGTAACTTAATTCGATTCCGAGTGCATTTGCTCTGAATCTGAGATTATCAAGTGCCTTTGCACTTATTTTCATCAAATCATCAGTTCCCAGACTGTGAAATACTACAATTTCGTCAATTCTGCCTGTAAATTCAGGTGTAAAATGAGATTTCACTGCATCAAGTATAAGATTTTCGTCCGCCTGTGTACTCTGCTCAAATCCGAGAGACGATTTCCCGCCTGCTCCGATATTTGAAGTCATAATTATAATGCAGCTGCGGAAACTTATTTTCCTCATGCTTGAATCGGTCAGTATGCCATAATCAAGAATCTGGAGCATGATATTCAGTACATCAGTATCGGCTTTTTCTATTTCATCAAAAAGTACGAGTGAATAAGGATTCCGCCTGATTTTTTCGCAGAGACTGCCATTTTTATCGTCGTATCCTGCATATCCGGGAGGTGCACCGATAATTTTGGATACAGAATGCTTTTCCATGTATTCCGACATATCAATTCGTATGAGACTTTTTTCAGAGCCGAAAAGACATTCCGCAAGTGCCTTTGCAAGTTCGGTCTTGCCCACTCCCGATGAGCCGACAAAAAGAAACGATGCAGAAGGTCTGTCGCTGTCTTTAAGTCCCGACTTTGCACGACAGACAGCATTTGTCACTTTTTTAACAGCGTATTTATGCCCGATTACTCTTTCTGAAAGATTCTTTTCAAGAAAAGTAAGCTGTACCGAATCTTCCGATGTTATTTTATTTAACGGAATCCCTGTCTTTATAGATATTACTGATAATATATCCTCCTCCGAAACAACCGCCTTACTGCTGTTTATTATATCGTTCAGCTTATCTATAGTGAATTTTCTGTCTCTTAAGCGGACAAATTCGGAATCAACAGTCCGCCAGCCTGAATTATGCCGTATTTTTGCACAGGCGCAGGCTTCATCAAGTACATCTATTGCTTTATCAGGCAGAAATCTGTCTGAAATATACCGCACTGCCATATTTACCGACATTTCTATCATATCATCAGGAATCTCAACGCCGTGATAATTTTCATAACTTGATTTAAGTCCCTTAATAATTTCGGTACAACTCTTTGAATCGGGTTCATCAATCTGCACAGGCTGAAAACGACGTTCAAGTGCTGAATCCTTTTCAATTGTCTTACGATATTCTTCAAAAGTAGTTGCACCGATAATCTGCAACTCACCTCTTGCAAGCTGTGGTTTCATGATATTTGCGGCATCTATTGCACCTTCCGCCGCACCTGCTCCGACGATTGTGTGTATTTCGTCAATAAATAAAATTATATTTCCTGCATTGATTGCTTCATCAATACAGGCTTTCACACGTTCTTCAAAATCGCCACGATATTTTGCACCGGAAAGAAGTGATGTAAAATCAAGTGAGAAGATAAATTTATTCTTTAATGAATCAGGCACGAGATTGCGGACAAAAAGTTCCGCAACTCCCTCAACAATAGCAGTCTTTCCGACTCCTGCTTCACCGATAAGACAAGGGTTATTCTTATTCCGTCTTGAAAGCACCTGCAAAACACGTTCAACCTCTCTTATCCGCCCGATAAGAGGGTCATTTTTTTTAATCAGCGAAATATCAGTAAGATTTCTGCCGTATCTGAATAAATTCGGGAGATGTGAGGCTCTGGGCTTTATTGCCTCATAAAGTTTCTCACGGACTTCGGAAGATGAAATCATTTCAAGACCCGAACAGATACCCGTCATATTTCCGCCTGCCTTTTTTATAACAGTACATGCACTGCATGAC
>JAIDNR010000030.1 GCA_029063695.1 Ruminococcus sp. | reverse complement strand
GTATTTATCATCTCCATAATTCAGCAAATTACGATAAATAACTGATGTTATGTTTCGTTCTTTTCATCGTCTTCGGTTGAAGAACAGTGGTACTGCTTGATGCAATTGTTTGCACGGAGTGCCACTGCCAGTGTAGGGCATTTTAAATGTCAGTTTTTATAGTATCTACTGCTTCTG
This sequence comes from Ruminococcus sp., assembly GCA_029063695.1. Lineage (GTDB taxonomy): Bacteria > Bacillota > Clostridia > Oscillospirales > Ruminococcaceae > Ruminococcus. Next base: position 3,326 of record JAIDNR010000030.1, on the reverse strand, counting down.
ACATTGCCTTTACGCTGATTTTTATTCTCTCCAAATCAGACTTGTTATCTTCATATCCTAATCTGGACAGAGCATACATACAGTCTGAAAAATAGGTATTCAGCGACTTAAGGTTATTACATAGAGATGTGAGTTTGGCATATATTTCATAAAAGTAGTTAGGCTCTCCTGTTTTTCTGTGAACAGCAGGGGGATTCGACAAATTGACTAATCCGCCTGCATCATTTTTATATGTAGTGTACCTGAAAGTAATGGTACTCTGTCCGGTCTGGCGGTCATACCTTTAGCCTGTATACGTAAAATGTTCCTTTTCCCAGTTTTCAAGCTGTTTTATGACTTTTTCGCTTTCGCTGCCGATTTTTCCTTTGAAACTGTTGCATAGGAAGTTCATCATGTATAAATCTGTAATGTTATTATTCGTCAGTATTATTAACAAATCTATCAGCGATTCCTTTTGCAGCTTTAAGACCGCCCACCACTTCCTGTACTTGTGGTATAGGTATCATTCCTGCTATATCAAGCACACCGCCTATGTTTTCATAGATTTTTTTCATGAGTTGTTTGTTTTTCAAAAGAGAGGTTGCTTCTTCACAGCCGTTCTCACTTGCCGCTTGAATATACTGAATACCTTTATTTTTATTCTTCGGAACGCCTTTTCCAGAAAGATAGCACAGTCCAAGGAAATAGAGCGCTGTCTCATCATCCGGATTGAGTTTAACTGCTTTTTTAAAATATCTGACAGCTTCTTGGTAGTTCTGATTTATATTATAGTAGATGAAGCCTGTCATTGTACAAGAATCGTTATAATCCTGTTCTGCAGCCATTTTGTACCATTTCAGAGCTTCATTATCGTTTTGGTTCACGCCTTCTCCTGAAAAGTAGCAATTGCCAAGATTGCACTGTGCTGTGGCATTTCCTTTTTCAGCGGCTATCTTCCAAAGATCTATTGCTTTTCTTTTATTGGGTTCTTGACCATATTCTTCATTACCATTCCAATAGTTAATAGCACCTGTAAGGTGACGATCAAAAGCTTCATCAAAGCCGCTATCCAAGGCGATTTCATAGTATCTGGCTGCTTCACGCTTATCCTTTTTAACGCCTTCGCCGTCGTAATAACGGTCACCTAAAGTGTGTGCAAGTAGAAATATCCGAAATGGCATATCTTCTTTTTGAACTGCTTCAAGTGCTTTTTTTAATAATGGTATTGATTGTTTTATGGCTTCTTCATAGTCTAACCCCCGTCTTTCAAGCCATTCTTCATGGAGGTACCAATCATTATACCATTCAGCTACGTGTACGATGCCGCCATAGTTACCTAAGTCAGCAGCTTTCTGATAGTATTCAAAAGCAAGCTCATCATCCGGTGCAACACCTACGCCCAACTCGTAGCATTTGCCTAACTCATCAATGGCATCTGAAAATCCCTGTTCAGCAGACAGTTTATGATATTCAACCCCCTTTTTTTCATTTTTAGCTGTTCCGATTCCTATTTTGTAGAAATCACCAAGTTCATTCTGAGCTTTCGGATGTCCTTGCTCGGCTATTCTGTAGAGCCTATCAAAAGCATCTTTTTTCTGTTGTTCGGTTGCATTATCCATATCATCCCATATACTAAGGATTTCTTCGATTTCATTCTCAACATCTTGGTTGTCTGCCATTGTACTTGATTTAGAAAGACTCGTTGTCCACTGAGATTTTACAGATTCTCCACCTTTTTCCTTACATATCTCCACTTCATCCGGACATTCTGCCATCAGCTCTTTCATAGCTTCATTACTGCCGGAAAACTGTATTGTATATTCCTCAGAGCCAATTACCTTTGCAAGCTCCTCAAAAATTCCGTCCCACTTAACCTTACGCATCATGAACGGATATATCCAGTCCTCGATCTTCTTGCCATTTATTCGGGATGTATTGAAAGTTTGACCGTTTACAGTTATTTTAGTGGTCAGTGCTTCTGCGTTATAGGTAATTACAACAACATTTCCTCCACCACTAGATACAACATTAACAGGCGCATCTTCCCATGCTTCCTTCAGTTCGGCAAGTGCTTCCTCTGAACCCTCAAACACAAGGTCAAAAGCCTTCTGACTGCCAAGAGCGTGTACCATTTCATCATAAAAACCGTTCCAGCGTATTTTACGCATCATGAATGGATATGCCCAGTCTGCAATTTCCATGCCATTGATACGAGAGGTATCAAATTTCTTTCCATTGACAACTATGGTTGTTTCCAAAGTATCTGCATTGTATGTAACCTTTACAGTTTTATTCATTCCTATCAACTCCTTATTTAATATCTTGGTTCAAATTGCTGACATCCAAAGTTTGCAGTAGTCTGACCTGTTCTCTGATAGCAAGTCTGTTTTTCTGTAGACTCTACCTGAAAATTACCGCCAAGCATTGGTTTAATCGTTGTGCTTCCCATTGCACCATTCCAATATCTGCACAAAGCACATTTCTTGTCTGTTTTTCTTAGCATTACTTTAGCCATTTTTCTCTCCTTTATGAGTGATTTTCTATATTTAAATTGGTTTTTCTACAAAAAATCACATATATTCTTATTATAAATTATATTTTATCTGTTGTCAAGTAGTTTTACAACTTCTAATCTGTTTACATTTTTATTTTCATCATTTAAGCTAAATTACAGAGGTGATATTTATGCAACTTGACTACAAACAAATCGGTAAAAATCTTGCAAGGAGGCGTAAGGAGCTGCGACTGAAACAGTTTGAGGTCTGTGAGCGTGCGGAAATCAATGACAAATACCTGTCCTGCATTGAAACTGCTCGCTCCATTCCAAGTTTAGAAGTCTTTTTAAGGTTATGTACTGCTCTTGAAACAACTCCTGACCGCATCTTACTGGGTACTGTCCGCCAAACAGATTATTCCAAAGATGATACGGTTCTGCTGGAAAAGTTTCAAACACTTTCTCCAACCAGCAAACGCCTTTGCCTTGCATTTATGGACTTACTTTCCGACGATTTTCAGAATTTGTAACCCCATATCTCTATTATACAAATCATAGTGGACATACGGGTGTCCGTTCAAAAAAAATTTACAATTAAATTTGCAAAAAATCCGTTGTGAACCTAATTTCACAACGGATTTTTTATTTTAATTCATACTTTCTAAGGCTAATTTTAAACCTTTAACCATATTCTTTTTAGTCGGTAATGAGATATATTTTCTATTTCTTGTTTCTTCTTCAATAAGGTCTATTAACAGATTACGGGCAAAATTCTTTCGGTCATCACTTGCAATCATATCTTTCAATGATTTTCCGGTGAGTGTGTTACGTATTTTTTCTACAATTCTATTCG
>JAIDNR010000003.1 GCA_029063695.1 Ruminococcus sp. | reverse complement strand
GTTTTCAATGGGCATACAGTTTCCGTCTCCGCTGTCATAGCTGAGAACGTAATTTGCACTATCACGACCTCCGATCTCAGAATAGTAATAGTAGCCGTTATCTGTGAAGAATATAGTTTTTCTTTTGTTCATCAGATCGTCTTTATCAGGTTCGGCAAGATTAAGCTCCATAATTTCAGGATAGGATGAAGGTTCTGTTTTCTCCTCAGAAGCAGCTTCTGTGGCAGGCTCGATGACTGATTCAGTGGTCGATGAAGAAGTAACAGAGGTCGTTTTCTCCGGCAGACCGCTTTCGTGGACATTATTATCGACACAGCCACAGAGCAGTCCTGCAGCGAAAATCAGTGTGAGTATTCTTTTTTTCATATTGTTGTCCTTTCTGAAAGAAGTTATCTATAATTTGATAAAGCTTCGGAAATATCTTCATCTGTAAAACTGTAGTCATAGCCGAGAGATATACTGTCATCGTCGTGATATTTGTCAATTTCCGCCTGATATTCCTCTGCGGAAACAGATTCGCCGTCTATCATATAAACTATTTCTTCGATCGATGCGGCAGCTCCCATATTGTTGTAAAAGCTCTTTTCAAGGACAATAACAAAGTCCTCGCCAAGCGAATATTCATAGGAATAATCATATCCCTGATGAAGATTTCCTGCTGTTATCAGATTTAAATTCGGTTTGAATAAGACATCTCCGTATGTGCCGTACTCTCCGAGACCGATAAACCCGTTATGATAACTGCATATAAGGCAGCGTGCTGTATGAGATGTCCCCTCTGAAATAAATAGCTCGGGAATATCATCGCTGTTGATATCACAAAGTGAAAATCTCCATTTTTCGGAAGTGTTGACATTCCCCAATCCATACAGTAGCTCGCTGTATACATCATACCAGTTTTCTTTATTAGACAACGCTGCTTCCAGAAATGCGTCTGCATACTGAAAATCACGTCCGAGCGATATAAAGTCGCCCTGATATTTTTTCAGCTCTGAGTTGTATTCCTCTTCGCTTATCTCAACATCGTTCAACTTATACACAGACGTTTCCGACCGTCCCGAATCGTTATAAAAATAAGCAAGCTCGGTAAGTCCGTCCGCTTCAAGACGATAATATTTGCTGTGGTACTTTCCTCCTTGCATATAGAAACTCGACAGTATTCCTGAATCAGCACAGTATAATGTCTTTCCATTCGATCCGAATTCTCCAAGCTCAGTAAGCTCACCGTCAAATGTATATACGTGAACTCCTGCTGCATGACAGAAGTCCTCCGAAATAAAAAACTCTGGTATATCGTCCCCGTTTATATCGTAAAGGGAAAACATGGAGCTTTTGGTATAGTCGCCGGACTGTCTGAAAGTCTCAAATGCCGCTTTATATGCGCCTTTCCAGACGTTCTCGGTTATGTCAAAATATTCGGTGACTTCCTCAAAATCGTCTCCTGTTAAATAGGAAATTTTTATCATGTCTCCACTGTCATCAATTTCAGCTTCAATAAAAGGTTCCGCGGCTTCGGCAATGAGATGACTGAATTTATTAAATTCTTTATAATACTTAGTTTGGTCAAAAATGTTACTGATTATAATGCTGCTACCGCTTCTGTATACCACATTACCGTCAGATTCTCCGAAAACGCTGTAATATTCGGGCGAAAACTCATCATTTACGGTATCGTAATAGAATGTCCACCTTGTTGACAAGCCTGTTCCTGCCTGATAGGATACCTTTACCGTCGTTTCATTCAGCATTGATATATGCGGCTCTTTTGTATACAGACCGCCTGATTTTACTATATTTTGACCGCTGTCTAAAATTTCATAGCTATATCCTCCGTCTTTTCTTTTAAGACGGTAGTATTGTTCTTCAGATATTACCTCGTACTCGCTTTCAGTGGTTATCGAAGCTCCAGTCGTTTCCTCTGGCAAGCTGCTTTCAGAATCGTTATTTTTGGCACAGCCCCAGAGCATTCCCATCAGGCAAAGTATAATCAATAATTTTTTCACAAATAATACCTACTTTCTCACTTTCAACTACTTTATCCAAACTCTTTAGTAGATGTAATTGCTGTAATAGCGGATTTCTTCCAGAAATTTATATCATCACATCAATAAAAATCGATTTATCGCAATAAGATCATCAATTATTTTATTATATCACACAGATTTGAAAAAATCAACTATCAGACAAGTGAGAAACGAACGAATTACGGAATATATAAAATTACACAAAATATTTTACTCATGATTCTAAAATTCCAATATCGGATAATGTATTTTCAGTCAAGCTCATGGATAACTGCAAGGGCGTCTTCATCTTCAATAAGAGCGTTCAAAAATGAGTCAATAGCTTCAGTTGCTTTTTTCGATATTGATTACAAGTATCATAGTCCATATCTTTTCTTTTTTCACATCAATGAACTTCTTATTGTATCACAACATTTTCTGTAGTTCAATAATATCCGTAATGAAAAATGCAAGTTTCATCACGCATATACTTTTTTTACAAAATCTGTTAAGATA
>JAIDNR010000299.1 GCA_029063695.1 Ruminococcus sp. | reverse complement strand
TCTACACCTATTAAGTCGTCGGCAGCGTCAGATTGGTATAAGAGACAGGGATATAACCATGAATGGAAAATTTATCACATACAAGGGATATCCGCTTGTAAGGAGTGGAAATCAGCTTTATTACGGCTATATGTCTGACCCATATGTAATCTGGATTCAGATACTTGAAACAAAAGATATTGACGGAGAGAAAATGACAACAAAGGTGAGAGTTATTCAGCTTAATACAGATGAAACCGACCCTATGAAGCAGATTGTAAAGCGTTCCGACCGTGATACAGGTCTTTATGAAGCTCTTGATATCGCAAAGGTATGGCTTGATAAGGCTCTTGCAAAATGATTAATTTATCCTCCGTTTTTATGCGGAGGATATTTTGATTTAAGCTGATTTTATGTAAATTCACAAAAAAATAATGATGTATTTGTGTATCAATACAAAATTTTATGCTGTATGATACTTTTTTCAGTATATTATTTTAAAATTTCCAAAAAAGATTTATAATTAAAATAAGTAAGATTTTTCTTATTTTCAGAGGGATAATAATTAGATTTCAAGAGGAGGCTTATTGAAATGAAAAATTCACTTAAAAAATGCTTTGCTGCACTCTCAGCAATGGCTATGACAGCGGTTTCAATGCCGTATATCGCACCTGCTGTTGCGGCTGATACTGACCTGACATCTTTCCCGTACACTGTTGAAGGCGAAGATTTGGAAGGTGCAACACTTTGGGAGTCAATTTATGAAAACAAGATTGACGGTTACAGCGGAAAAGGTTTTGCTTATCTTACAAGCGATGCACTGAGTTTTAAAGTTACTGTTCCTGAGGACGGTATGTATCAGATTACAGTAAGAGGTGCTCAGATTCTCAGTGAGGACGGTCGTTTGCAGACTGTTGCCATAAATGGTGTTGAGTATTCAAAAACAGTACCATATTACAAAGAATGGACTGATATAGATTTCGGTGTTGTACGTCTCAGAAAAGGTGAGAATGAAATTTCATTCCTGAACAAATACGGCTATATGGCTATTGATACTGTTACTGTTTCGGATGCTGTTTTTCCTGATGTCACACAGGCTTCAGGTGTACCGTGCGACCCTGATGCAACTGCCGAAACAAAGGCACTTATGAAATATCTCCACAGCGTTTATGGAAAGGGCATTCTTTCGGGACAGCAGGAAATCTACGGCGGAGGTCACAGCGTTTCAACTGATATACGCTATGATGCAGGCTCAGATAAATGTGTTGACGGTAAGGGCAATGAATACGAAATCGACAGAGACAGTGAAGCTGTTGACAAGGACGGAAACAAGTTCTACTGGCACTGTTCCGATGACAAGAGAGTATATACTTATGACGAGCAGAACCGCAATTATAAGTATGATTACTATGACCAGGAATTTGATTTTATCAACGATATGACAGGTTCATATCCTGCTATCAGAGGTTTTGACTTTATGAACTACAATCCGCTTTATGGCTGGGACGACGGTTCAACAGAACGTGCTATTGACTGGGTAAAGAACAGAAACGGTATTGCAACAGCCTGCTGGCATATAAATCTTCCGACGGATTTTGATAATTATGAAGTCGGAGAAGCTGTTGACTGGTCGAAATGTTCATACAAGAATAATTCACAGTTCAAGATTGCAAATGCTGTGAAAGAGGGTACAAAAGAAAACGACTACCTCAATCTTGCTATTGAGGATTTGGCAGAGCAGTTCCTTATACTTCAGGAAAATAACGTTCCGATTCTTTTCCGTCCTTTCCATGAGGCAGAGGGTAACGGCGGTGTAAACGGCGAAGGTGCATGGTTTTGGTGGTCACAGGACGGTGCAGAGGATTACAAGGCACTCTGGAAGTACCTTTACAACAAGCTCACAGATGAATACGGACTTCACAACATAATCTGGTTGCAGAATCTCTATGCGTGGTCTGATGATTCCGCTGCATGGTATGTGGGCGATGACTATGTTGATATTGTAGGATTTGATAAATACGATACTCAGTATAACCGTCATGACGGCAAAACAAGCGGACCTAATGAGGACTGCAACAGCAATGTTTACTGGTCGCTTGTTAATTATGTCAAGAATAATAAAATGGCTGCTGTAATGGAAAACAGTACAATACCGAGTCTTTCAAATATGCAGACGGAAAAGGCATCATGGCTTTATTTCTGTACATGGTATGACAATGGTCAGGATAACTTTATTTCAGGTGATGATTATAATAATCCCGAAACTGTAAAGGAACTCATGACAGACGATTACTGTATTAATCTTGAGGATTTGCCTGCTGATTTGTATACTTCCAAAGGTTCGACAGACCCGAAAGAAACTACAACAAAACCGTCTGTAACAACAGGTTCAGGTGAAAAAACTTCCGGAACCACAACTACTGTTTCTGCTGAAATTTCTGATACACTTGTAGGTGATGCAAATGAGGACGGCTCTGTTGATATTGCAGATGCAACTGCAATAATTCAGCATATGGGCAATCCCGATGAATACGCTCTCAGCGAACAGGGAAAAATAAATGCTGATATTGTTAATACAGGCGACGGCGTAACAGGTGCTGATGCAGTGGCACTTCAGCTTATTGAAGCCAAAAAAATCAGACAGTCCGAACTGCCGATTACTATGAACCAATATAATGAACTCATTGGTGAATAATCATAGACCGAATATATAAAAATTGTGAACCCGAGAAATTG
>JAIDNR010000298.1 GCA_029063695.1 Ruminococcus sp. | reverse complement strand
AAACTAAAAAAGACCGCTTTGTTCAATGTCACTTCAATTCGTGACATTAGACAAAACGGTCTTTAAAAATTTGTATAATTTTTTTCTGTAATAAAAAAGCAGATTCAAGATTATTGTTCTCGAATCTGTCTTGAAATTTTCCAAAATTTGTTTTGTGTAGGGTTCGAACCCTTTTTATCGGTAAAAATGACTGAAAAGCATCTACGGTTTTGTACTTGAATTTTTAGGTGTGCATCTTTTTCGTGGCACTAATATGTCTTGTGACTATAAAATAGATGACATTGATTTTTACCGATTTTACGCCTTGTTTAAATTAAATTTTATTTCACTTAGTGATTTTTTCAATCTTACAAGTATGTTTTTTATCGTCCTTATCATAATTAATTCCAACAAGCAAAATTTCACCGGAATAATCTTTCAGACATTCCACATATTTCTTCTGCCGAATCTGTTCAATCGCAGTTTCTGCTGATTGATTCCATTTTAGCTCTACGATAAATGCTGGAGTTTGACAAGTGCTTCTCGGCACAAATACCAAATCGGCAAATCCATCACCGCTTGCAAGTTCCCGATACATAGCATAATCTTTTTTGGCAGAGTAATATGCAAGCGAAAGAACACACGACAACGAATTCTCATTATTGTATTGAAGAATAGATGTATTTTCACGATGAACTTGTTCTACAATTTCTGCAACCTTTTCTTCATTCATACCAATTGTTGCCTGCAATAACTTTTCAGAAAGCTGCAGCGATTTCATCACATCATTCCATCCTAATACCCGAACAGTACTAATAAATTGTTCTCGTATTTCAAAATTTGGAATAAATATTTCCTTTGCATCGGAATCATAAGCTATATATCCAAGATGAATCAGCAATGTTAATACATCATCCTGTATTTCAAAGGTTACCATATCATTGGTAAACGTTGTTGTATCAATTTTCTTGCGTTCTCCGGCAATCAATCTAATGATCGTATCACGCAAACCGTCATAATTCATTTCAATGTAGGTACGGATGGATTCATAGGTTTCTGTTTTTGTCCAATAATTATCAAAATCATGACTTGTCATTGCCATTACCACAGAACGAGGATTGTAAATTGACAAACCCTTTAAATCGTAGCCGTCATACCAGCGTTTTGTTTCCTCAAATGACATTCCATATTCTTCACACAAACTTTTTACTTCATGTTCAGTAAATCCTGCAAATTCTGCCAATGCCATTTGATTTGTCATTGAATACTCGTCAAACATATTTAGTGCCGAGTGGTCGCCATACTTTTTAATTGGTAAAATACCTGTCATATAAACAAGTGCAACATACTGCTGATTTTTCAGTAAGTTCCTTAAAAATTTAAGGTATGCTTCCTGTGCAGCTTTATCCTCCTTATGCTCCCGAAAAATACAATCCCACTCATCTATAATAAAAATAAAAGGTATTTTTGTTGCATTAAATATTGTTGCAAACACTTTATCAAGTGTTTTACGGCTTGGCATCTGAACATTCGGGAATGAACTTAGCAGTTCCTCCATAATATCGTCTTTGATAAACCGTATCATTTGTTGGACGTTTTCGGCTTCATCCATAAATGGCGGAATATTCAAATGAATTACATTGTACTGATTCAAATGCTTCTCAAAATCATGATGCTTAGAAATTTTTAATTTTGCAAATATTTCTTTTGAATCGCACCCACGGCTATAATATGCTGTGAGCATGTTGGCTGCCATAGACTTGCCGAATCTTCTTGGTCGGCTTACACAGATGAATTTCTGTTCTCCAAACAAAACTTTATTGGTATACTCAATTAGATTCGTTTTGTCAATATATATCTGCGAGTGATTCACAGCATTATAAAAATCAGTATTACTTGGATTCAAATAAATTCCCAATGTCGCACCTCCATTCTTTCTATAGTATAAGTATAACATTTTTTTAACAAAAAATCAAGATGTTTGCGCAAACTTTCATTTAAATACAGATATTTAAATCGCTGATCTACTTTAACTGTATCTCCTTGAATAACCGCTGGTATTTTTCTTATTCTGCACAGTATTCCATAATTCTTCAGTGACTATTTGTGGATAACTAGCATTGCCAATATAATTTACATTTGACAGGATGTTGTTTATGATTTGCCTGCCCCACAAATCTTTGTTATTGGGTGATGGGATATGGTACATATCCAGGTGCTTTGATATTTTAGCCAACGACTGGTCGAACGAGTAAAGTTCAAATATGAGTTTTACTACCTCTGCCTGCTCCTTATAAATCACGATTTCATTCATATCATTTCTTGTGTACCCGAATGATATTCTCTTTTGCTTCTCCATTTAAACCTCCATAAATTTAAAAGGATACAAAGTTTTATTCTGTATCCTTAATTTTCTTGTCGATTTTTTATTTATTTGAATAAAATAAACCTGCTCACATTTTCAGTGAACAGGTTTGTCCAATTAACTGGCTAAAGACTGCAATTTTGATACAATGCACCCTTTTTAAGCGGAAAGGATGCATTTGGGATCTTGAAAAGCTATCGTTTTCTTATTGATTTAGCATAAAAGGAATTATACATTTAAGGCAGCGCAATATGTAGTCCAATCACACAGATGCACCTCTTGCTTGACTACGGTAATTGCTGTTGTTTTATTCGCTTCCATTTCTTTTTCTCTCGTGTTTAATATAATTCTGCTATCTCTATAGTCT
>JAIDNR010000297.1 GCA_029063695.1 Ruminococcus sp. | reverse complement strand
AGTGAGGGGATAACAATTTACCCGATGATTCGCTCTGCCGAAATCACAGACGACACCTACGAACCGTACAGACCGTCCGTGGCAGAATATATCGCAAATCTGGAAGAAAGAATCACCGCACTTGAATCAATGAATCTGACTGCAAATTCACTCAATTCAAGCCTGAATACAGCCGAAATTAGTACAATAGAGGAGGAAAAATTATGAAAAAGTTTATAGGTACAAAACAGATTGAAGCAAAACTCATGACAAGAGGAGAATATAACGCATATCGAGGTTGGACTATTCCTGATGACGAGAATCCTGACGATGAGGGTTATATTGTGAAGTATAACGATGGATACATTTCATGGTCTCCTAAGAAACAGTTTGAGGAAGCATATAGCGAAATCGGAGAAAATCTGCTTTATGATACTGCTCTCTTAATGAAAAGCAATGACTTCAGGGAACGTTTTCAGGCAGAATATATTCAGTTGAAAATCAGATATAACGGATTAAAGGCAATGCTTGAAAAATATAAAGCCGGAACATTGCCTTTTCAGCCAAAATGTTCATATGAACTTCTTTTTACGCAGCTTGTATATATGGAGAACTATATGAAGATTCTTGAAGAACGTGCTGAAATAGAGAATATTGATTTAAAGGAGAAATTTAATAATGATTGAAAGAATGAGAAGAGAGGCTCTTAAATGGGTTAAACAGCATATTGACATAACAGATGATGTTAATATAACAATTGATGATGTTTATGTTGTTTGGTCTGTCAAAGTACTTCAGAACTGGAAGGCTTTGATTAGCACTACTTTACCTGATGGTATGTATTATGAACTAACCTACAACGGCGATAAAGATGAACTTTATCTTGACGCTTACAAAAAATTCGATAATGTAAAAATTCTTATTGACAAGGAGGAAAAATGAGTATTAAAACTTACAAATCAACCGACAGAACTCAGCTCACAGAGCATTTCAATATCAGTGAGTTCAGATGCAAGTGCGGCGGAACTCACGATACAAAGCTTGATACCGAACTGTCGGACAAGCTTGAAAAGCTCCACACGGCTCTGAACTGCTCGAAAATCATCATAAATTCAGGTTATCGTTGCTCATCACACGACAGGAACGTCGGTGGTTCAGGCTCAGGTCAGCACGTCAACGGCTATGCTGCTGATATCGTCTGCTATGACCAGAAAGGCAATAAGATTTCGTCTAAAATCGTAAGCTGTGCGGCTCAGGACTTGGGATTCGGCGGTATTGCAAACATCGACAGCACATACACAGCCACTCACGTCGATACACGTACCGATAATTTCTGGAAAGGCGATGAGGTTAAGACTTCTGCTTACTCTGTGACCGATGACTTTTACAAGTACTACGGTCTCAGCAAGTCCGACGTTTATCCTACATCAGCTAAGAAGTCCAAAAATATCACTATCACCATTGACGGTATTACATATTCAGGTACACTTACTGAAAAATGAGTTTAAAGCATATACCAAACAGTAAAATCAATTGCCTGATTGATGAATGGATTCATAGTGAACGTGACCGCAAAATTCTGAAACGTCGTTTTATTGACGGAGTAACCTATGAAAAAATTGCTGAAGAATTTGAGTTGTCAGTTACACAAGCCAAGGCTGTTATCTACAAATCCGAAAAAATTCTGTATGAACATATACAAAAATGCGGACAACTTTAAGCTGTCCGCAGATTTTTACTTATTGGCTTATAATTTCCCTGAAACGCTCAACCGCTTTGTCATTGTAACGGAAAGTATCAACTTCCTTGCTTGAATATGGTGACTTGTCTCTGTACCACTTGCCGTATTCGTCGGTTTTGAGATTATGTTTTGTAGCAAGTCTGCCGATTGCCTGTGCTGATACTCCGAAAAGCTGTCCGACTTCGCCTGCTGAATATGTTTTCTGTTCCGATTCAGGTAATGGGAGCAACTTTTCACCTGTGAGGACTTCCGTTGACTTTGCAATAAGTATATTCTTGTATTCGGGTGAAAGAGTATCGATGTTCGCAAGTTTAAGAAGTGTTTCAGCTTTCTTTCGTTTTTCGCTCATCTCTCTTGACTTTGCATTTATAAGCCTGATTTCAAGTGCTTTTGCCCTGTCCTCTGTCGTTGGGATTGGCTTGTATTCTCTAAGTTCCTGCTCCATGAGATTGAAAGCCTTAATATATTTGAGTTTCCATTCCAGAGCTTTCTTTCCAGTGAATCCCATAACAAGAAGTGAAAAGCCGTCACGGGTGATGTCATAGCATTTGTAAGTTCTGCCACGTTCATTGATATAGGTGCTTTCAATAAAGAGTTTTGTCACTGCTGAATTTTCAGCGGTGAGATTTTCGATTGTTTGTGTTACATTTCTGTGTTCTTTTTCAAAGTCTTTTGCCACCTGTAAACTTGATACAGTAAGTTCACCGTTGTTGTTGCTTATGGTGATTTCGTTCATCACTGCACACCTCCCATAAGAAGCTATACGGCGGTTTTGAAGCCTGCATTGAATGCCTCTTTGCGTTCAAATTCTACACCCTCACTGAGGTCGTCAGCAAATTCGTAAAGTTTATCACTCTCTTTAAGTACATCATAAGCAACTTTAATCATAATATTGTATGAGAGTTTTCCCTTGTAATTCTCATAAAGGGTTTCCATAGCGTTTGTCATAGTATAAATTTCCTTTCAATAATACTTGACAAAACTCTTTATCTGTGGTACAATATATTTGATAGAATGATTCTGTCAGCAAGTAACGTCTTTCGGCACTCTCTCAACTGTAACCGATTGACGTTATTTTTTTTTACTTTTTTTCGTTGATAACCTTTTCTATGCCTTTTCTTACAACGTCTGTGCGAGTTAAATTATTTTCATTGCAATATTTAACAAGTCTTTCGTTAGTTTCAACATCAATTCTCGCTTTTACCTCAATTGTCAATGGCTTTTCGACATTAGGTCTACCAATTTTTTTCTTAGGTGTCATTTTTTTACACCTCACTTTCTGTGCCACAATTATATTATAATTAACGTGCCACAAAAAGTCAAGAGTTTTTTAGAAAGTTTGTAGCATTGCACAAAAACAACTTGTGAAACTGTGTAATATTAACAA
>JAIDNR010000296.1 GCA_029063695.1 Ruminococcus sp. | reverse complement strand
ATTAAATGGAAATTAAAACATCAGCTTACTGCTTCTGTCTGTCATTGGAATTCTCACTTTTTACAACTGTAATACTATAATTAAAAAAGCGAATAAAAATGCCGTCAAGGTGTTGGACGCACCTTAACGGCAAAGGTAGCATTAGTCAGACCGCAAATCAGACAATACTATGTACATTTTGATTATATCATCAATAAAAGAATTTGTCAATACCCTTATCATTGATAAATTTTGAAACATAGTAAGATGTTACCCTTTATTTGCGAATATAGGGTATTTTTGTACCCTTTTGCAGAAAATACGCTGTTACAGCAACAGAAAGGACTTACTATGGATAAACTCACAGAGAAAAGAGTTTCAATTGAGCAACTCAAAACAGGAAAAATATGGACTAACTGGGTATGGTACACTACCAAAGATGGAAAAAAGACGAAAAGACCGCTTTCAAAAGTCAATGACCCTAATACTTGGATAACCTATGCAGAAGCCGAAAGTAATGCTGAATGGAACGAAAATAACGGCATTGGTATTATGTTTGCTAAAAATCGTTCAGGACTTGCTCTTTGCGGAATTGACATTGATGCACATCACGTTGACACTAACCCTCTTTCAATGGAAATTATGGATATGTTCAGCGACACCTACATAGAACAGTCACCATCAGGCAAGGGCTATCACATTCTTTTCTTCTCCCGACTGGATAAACTCCCGACGGAACAGAAGTACAGTGAACTGTACAAGCAAAAAAACTCTGAATTTGATGTAGAATGTTACATTAGCGGAATTACTAACCGATATTTCACTTTCACGGGCAATAAGACATCAAGGGACAATTATGTAACCGACAAAACAGACACTTTGATTGAATTTCTCGGTAAATATATGAAAAAGTCTCCCTCTGTGAACTTGGAACTAGAAAAACTCACAGAGGGGGGAGAAGAGAACACGACTATTGACGTTTATAACCGTCTTGAAATTGCTATGAACGCAAGTAATGGCAGTTTATTCAAATCTTTGTACAGTGGTGATACAAGTGCATATAACAGCACCTCAGAAGCCGTACAAGCCTTTGTGGATATGCTTGTGTTCTATTTCGGAGACGGTGGTGAGAACCTTGTAAAAGACGTTTATATGGGTTCTGAATTAGCTGTAGGCAAATGGGCGGAACGTGATAACATCATCAACACAACCATTTCTAACGCTTTCAAGAGGGTTTCAGAACGTTACACTCCTCCGTACGTTCGTTATCAGAAAGGACAGAGGAGAAAAAAACTCACAGAGAGAGGGGACAATTCTTCTTTTGACAACAAGAAAAAGCAGATGATTACTTATGAATTATTCTCTGAATTTCTTGAAAAACATGGATATTCTATAAGATACAATCAGATTAACCATAACTTTGAGTTTTTCGGATTTGCTGATAATGAGAGCAAAGAACATTTGGCGGAGAATGTACCAACAATCCTGCAAGACCAACTAAAATTAATTTATACTCACGTTTCAAAACAAATCATAATTGATTACATAACACATTATGCCACATTACATAAATATAACCCCGTATTGAATGCTATTCGGTCGGTAAAATGGGACGGTAAAGACCGTGTAGGGCAAATTTATGACATATTCAGAATACCTACAGACACAGAAGAGGGCATATATAGCCGGACTTTCATTTTCAAATGGCTGAAGCAGTGTGTTTGTGGGCTATTTAATGACATTGAAAATCCGTTTTCACTGGATATTATTCTTGTTTTTCAGGGTAAACAGGGCATAGGAAAGACACGTTTCTTTGAAATGTTGGCTCTGAACCCTAAATTTTTTGGTGAGGGTATCTGCCTCGACCCACGTGATAAGGACAGTATCATTCAGGCTACAAGCAAATGGATAAGCGAATTAGGCGAATTGGTTAGCACAATGAAAAAAGATATGGACAGCGTTAAAGCGTTTCTTACAAAGTCTACAGACGAATACAGAACGCCTTACGGCAAGGCAAGTCTGCACTACCCCCGTATGACTTCTTTTGTCGGTACGGTCAATGATGAGCAGTTCCTGATTGACCAGACGGGCAACAGACGTTTTGTAACAATTCCGCTTGCTCCTGACCTTGTAATTGACTACAACACACAAATCAAGCCATTTGACACATTACAACTATGGTCACAGATATATAACATCGTTAAGGATGAGGATAAATCAAGCTGTTTCAGACTTGATGAATATGAAAAACAATACCTTGAAAAGCGTAACTCCGCATTTGTAAAGCCAATGAAAGGTGAAAGTGAAGTACTTGATATATTGGAAGAACAGCAAACACAGGAACAAGGATATATCTGTACATTCAAGGAAATGACTGTAACTGAGTTCATAAGAATACATAATCTGAAATACGATGCTCGTATCGTTGGACAAGTATTAAAGAAATATGGATATGAAGCAAAACGAAAAAAAATAAATGGTGAAACAGTAAGAGTAATCAGATTACCATATAAGAAATATAATTCCTCTCACATATAAAACCATAAAGTAGGTGTACATCAACTTTTTTTGATGTACACCGCTTTTTTCGCTATTTATAGCCTTTTTTTAAATTCTTTTGTGCATTTTAACGGTAAAGGTGTACATCAACTTTTTTTTTGATGTACACCTTGTTCACCTTTTTTCTTTGTGCAAAATGCCAGTCTCCCCTGTGAATTTTACTTCCCTTGTGAGTATGATTTGAACTGGCACTGAATGACTTGACAAAATATGTCTAATTAGGTATAATTAAGAGTGAAAGTTTATCTGATACACAAACAAGCGTCTGTGAGGCGTTGTAGGAGACAGAAAGGAATTTATATTGCAAACAACAACAAAGCTATCTCGCGCAAATAAAGGTAAAGAAAAAATTGTTTTATTAATTATTATTGCTATTCAAGTTTTCATGTTAATTTATGTAGGATTTCAAAAGAAAGAATATCATATTGATGAGATATACAGCTATATTTTATCAAACAGTTATGATACGGATCGAATTTCACATGCTGATTGGATGTGGAATAATTGGATAAGTGGTGAAAGTTTTCAAGATTTTATTACAGTTCAGGAGGGTGAGAGATTTGCATACTCAGCTGTATATCGTAACAATTCAATGGATTGTCATCCTCCTCTGTTTTACTGGATTTTGCATACGATATGCTCTTTTATGCCTAATAGTTTCAGTAAATGGTTTGGATTGTTAATGAATATTGTACTGTTTGTGATTTCGGAAATTTTTATCTATCTTATATCTGATGAGTTAATGAAATCGTATAAGTGGAAATTTATTCCCATTGTAATGTGGGGATTTTCTTCATTCGCAGTTGATACCTGTACTTTTATTAGGATGTATATGTTGTTGACGACAATTACAGTTTGTTTTGTGTATCTTCATGTGAAAATGTTTCGATATGGTATAACTGTAAGTCGAATGCTACCTATTTGGGGAGTGATTTATTTAGGAGCGATGTCTCACTACTATTCGTTAATTGTAAGTTTTTGGAGTGTATTGCTTTTCTCATTGTATCTACTGCGAAAAAAAGAAATTAAATCCATGTTTATTTATGGATTTGGAGCGTGTATTAGTGTAGGTTTAATGATTTTAAATTATCCTTATGTTTTTGAACAGGTAACAGGTTCATCAACAAATAATGTTGGAAATCAGATAGCAAAAAATCTATTTAATTTCAAACTGTGGATCGATCAATTAAAAAATCTTGGAATCGCTTTGATTAAAAATATTTCTTATCATAAAAAAATTTCAAAGTTGATAATATTGACA
>JAIDNR010000295.1 GCA_029063695.1 Ruminococcus sp. | reverse complement strand
CCAGAGAACGGCACCACGAAAAAGCACTCTCCCCTATCGTCGTCACTGATTCAGCGATAACGATTTTTTTGAGTCCACAGCATTCTGAAAATGCGGCATTCCCGATAATTTCAATGGGTTTTGATATAATAACCCTGTTGAGATTCCTGCACGAAAAGAATGCAAGGTCACTGATTTTTTTAATCTGAGCAGGAAAAATGAGTTTTCTTATAGAACTGCATTTTCCGAAAGCTCCTTTACCAATAATTTTAAGAGAATTTGGAAAATTCACTTCTTTAAGCCTGATACATCTGAAAAATGCATTTTCGCCTATGGATTCAAGATTCCCTGAAAAAATAACCTGCTCCAGATTAACGCACTGAGCAAATGCAAATTTGTCAACAGTTTTCACATTATTTGACATAATAACAGTCTTTACAAATGAATTTCCGCTGAAAGCGTACTTTCCGACTGCTGTTATTTCATCAGGAATATGAATAATTTCATTTGTGCCCATGTATTTGATAAGAAGCGTACCGTTCTTGCCCGTAGCCATATTGTTAATATCATCAATCCTGACATTCTCATCACGCTCTATATTTTCATCGGTATAAAGCTCCTCAATTGTAATAGAGGACTTTTCAGACGTACATATCGTTTTTTCAGTAAGCAGTTTTTTCTGTTCAGTCTTCAGTTCCTCAATTTCAGCCGATTTATCCGTTGATTTTACGTCAGGCTGTTCAATCGGCACAAGTTTTTCAGATTTTATTTCAGGCATTTGTATAGACTTTTCGTGCATTTTCACAGTTTCAGGCTTTTCCAAAGATACAGACCTGATTTCCTCTGTCTTGTCAGACTTTCTTGCAGTTTCAGTCTTTACTTCTGACGATTGAACTTTTTTAACTGCCTTGATTTTAACCACTTTTGCTTTTTTTCCCGTAGCTGCTGACTTTTCACATAAAGGACAGCTATTATATTTCTCAGCATCATAACCATGACCTGCAGGACATTTCACAACTCGCATATATAACACCCCAAAACTTTCTAAATATATCATTTTAATTATAACATATTTATTAAAAAATTGCAAGAAAGATTTATAAATGAAAATATTTTTGTAGAATGTGCCTTAATTGTGAATAAAAAATTATGAAATATGCCATCTGCCTTTATTTTGGTCACCTGCAAAATATCAGCATGAAAAATGCAAATTTTCTGCAAAAGTCATTGACTTTGATAAGTCCGAGAATTATAATAAAATTACAAAAAAAGGAGATGACAAATCACTATGAAAAAAATATTGTTGATTTTAACCGTGTGCTTTACGCTTACATCATGTAGTTCGGCAGGAACAAAAAATGTTCCTGATAATTCATCTGTTTCAGATAGTTATGTTGCTGAAAATACTACTGAAACAGGTACACCCAAAGCGGAGCAGTTGAAGCTTACGGACTGCTATAAGTCCGAAATGCTCACAGTACCACAGAATATGTATCGTACAGATGAGATTATAACTTTCAGTAATTCCGACGATATTATTGTCGTCGGAACAACAGAAGATAATTTGGACAAAATTCTTTACTTCAAAACCGACAAGACTTTTTCAGACTTCACACCTTTTGAATATGAACGTCCGACAGAAGCCGATACTTTCGATGCTGTCTATAATTCGCCTTATTTCAATCCCGACGGCACTTTCAATGCTATATACACACTTGAAAATCACGGCGGAATGAAACTTCCTCAGGAAAGAGACGAAAATTTCGATTACGACAGTTATTATGCAAACTGTGAGACTTCATATATGATTTGCACTTATGACAAAGACGGAAAACTTCTGACAAATGCATTGTTTGAATATCCCGAAAGTTTCTGTGATGATTACGGTTATATTTATTGCACCGGAATTATTGCTGATGGTAATTCGCTTATTGTCATAGATAACAACAATAACTTCTGGAAAATAAATTCGGACGGAGAATTTACAAAGTTCTTTACTTATGAAAATGATTCGGATTATAATTATTACAACTTTGTCCGTGAACGTGACGGAAAAATCATCTGTATTGTTGATTCCACAGTACTAAAGGACGTCACTTATTCAACAAGTAAAAATATATATGAACTTACAGATACTGGTTTTTCACAGGAAACTTTCTGCACATTAAATGATAATAACGATGTATACGATATAGTCACGGGATATGGTGATTACAGTCTGTTTTTCTCCATGCAAGATGCTCTTTACGGTCTCAAAGATAATGGTGAACTTGAATCCGTTGTCAACTGGAGTGATTCAAATATACAGTCAATGTCTGTTGTTGCTGTCGGAGAAGATGAGTATATAGGTATTGAGGAATGCAATTATAGTTCCACAAATCTTTTGAGACTTACTCCCCGTGATATGAGTGAATTTGCAAATACAAAATTAATAATAATAGCCTCTGCAACAAATGACGATTTTTATTCGCAGGACTTGGACAAGATAATCAACAGATTCAATAATTCGCAGACCGACTACCACATAAAGACAGTAAAGATAGACGGAGAAACAGACGGCGAGGGATTTTATTCCACTGAAAATGCATTCAATATGATGATTCTGACAGGTGAAGTTCCTGATATTATTTATGGACTTGATTACGATAATTTTGTGAATTACCGCAAAAAAGACGTTTTCACCGATTTGTACACTCTCATTGACAACGACAGTGGAATCAGCAGGGAAGATTTTCTTCCGAACATTCTTTCCGCTATGGAAGCTCCCGACAGTAAACTTTATGCAATAACAGACGGTTTCAACATCGCAACACTCTGCACCAAAACTTCCGTATGGAATAAGGAAAACTGGACTCTTGACGAATTTCTTTCCGCTTATGACAATGCATCTGATTCTTTCAGCCACCTTTACGACGGCAACAACAAAATAGAAATGCTCAACAATATGACTTTCGCAATGACCGATTTTATCGACTATGAAAACGTTGTATGTCATTTTGACAGTCCCGATTTTATAAAAATACTTGAATTTTGCAACAGGTTTGTTGATGAAGTTCCAAAACCTGATAAAATTACAGAAAGTGATGCTTTTTCAAATTACTATGCAGAGAAATATAAATGGCTGGGCAATGATAAAATTCTTTTTGAAAAAACTTCTGCACTTTCATACAATTTTACCAAATATTTGCAGGCAGAAGGTAATGACCTTACTTTTTCGGGCTATCCCTCAACAGACGGCAGAGGCGGACTTATTACGCCGGGCAATCTCCTTTGCATAAGTACTGACTGTGAGGAAAAAGACGGTGCATGGGCATTCCTAAAATTTTATATTCAAAATTCAGACGGTTGTTCTGTACTGAGTGAGAAATTTGAAAAGTTCATGGACAGCCAGATGTACACACATGAAACAGCAAACGGAAAGGAAATTCCACCGTTTGACAAAGAAACAAGGGATATGGTTGCGGAATACATGAAGTCATGTACAAAACTTTGTATGCCTTATGATAGTTTCTATTATCCCGCATTCGACAGCGATATTATGTCGGTCATGGAAGAAGAAGCAGGACTTTATTTCAATGGTGAACAGACTGTTGAAACTGCGGCTGAACACATACAGAACAGAATTTCTATTCTTGTAAGCGAAAGAAGTTGAACATTGACATTTCCTGAAAGCGAATTTGTTCAATGTGACAAATATTTCAGTGAGCAGCAGCAATTAAGTTAAAACAAAAAAATATATTGTGGCTTCGTCTTTTTTGACTTTTAAAATCACTTATATATGTAAAGAAATTTATTTTTGAAAGGACAAACTATTATGAAAAAATTATTAT
>JAIDNR010000294.1 GCA_029063695.1 Ruminococcus sp. | reverse complement strand
TGCTTCTCACAGCTTCCGTCAATGAATTTTCTGATAACCGGACTGCACGGAACAGGTTCAACAGTATACTCAATCGGCGAATTTCCGAGATAGTCCACCAGCAATGCACCGTCTTTCAGTTTCGGGAATTTCATGATAAATTCCCTGACGGATTCAATAATTGACTTCATTTTATTTTTTTCAGTCCTTTCAGAATTTCTTTTTTGTGGTCGGCTTTCATGCGTTCAAACCAGAACTTCCCACGCAGACCTTTTGTACCGCTGGTATTGTTCATTCCTTCTTTGCCTCGTCCTGCATTGGTGTAATACTGTGGTTTGGCGTAAGGTGCGATATATTCCACCTTTCCTGAGCTGATAACAGTTCCCGAAATACCCGATTTTTTAAGCATTCCCGTCTGCATTGGAACGTAAGGGTCTGACAGTCTCAGAACCTCGCTGTCAATGTATTTCTGCTTTTTATCAAAATCCGCCTGAGTACGCTTTTTGAAATTCGGGTCAAAAGTGATACCTGCAAATTTAATCATTCCGCCGTCACCTCAATATGACTTGAATTTGCCGAAACGTAGCGGAAATCACGTACTTTTAAAATCGTCATTGCTGTTGCTGGTGGACGTTCGTCAAGAATTATTTCGGATACGATTTTATCATCAGCTTTCGGCAGATAATCCGCTGATTTTTCGGAAATTATCACGAGTGCGGAATTTTCGGGAACTCTGTCCTTACCGCTTTTTTCGCCGAATGAATCTTCCCAGTAAACCGCTCCTGTTGCGTGACGAATATAGGTATTTTCCCTGTTTTTAGTCGTTTTCTCGTAAATCGTACAGCCTTTTTTATTGGTGAACATGATTAATCAACTCCTCTGTAAAGCAGTCCCGTATTACCCAAATAACGTAAAACCGTGCTTTTCATTGACTTCTGAAAGTCTGAATCCGTCATTGAAATCTCCTGTACATAGTCAAGCGGATTTGCAAATGAAACAGAATATGAGCCGATACTTTCAGAAGTTTTAGGAAGTTTTTCTGTATCTGAAAAACTGTCTGAAACAGCTGTATTTCGGCGAAAATACTGCTCCACCAATGCACAGGTACATTTCTGAACTTTAGTTTTATGATGTTCCAGAAGTTCCGCATCAGCAAGACGGTCAAAAGTTGCAGTATCAATAAAATCAGAGGCACGCTCCGCAAAAGTGCGGAACGTGTTCTCGTCTGTAATTAAAGTACCACTGAAAATATCCCTGTAATACGTAAAATCAGCGTATGCCACTCTGCTCACCGTCTTTCGGTTTCGGCTTTGGCTTAGGCTTTTCAGGGATTTCAAGTCCGATAGTTCTCATAAAAGCCTCCTCAGGTTGTGGCGTGGGAGCAGTAAATGCCCTTTACCTTATTTTCGTAAACGTCAGTCAGACCATAAGCACGGTAGAAGAACTTCCACGCATCGGAAGTCTGATTTTCCTCCGGAGAAATTACTTTATTGACATGATGCTTCGTGAACTGCATTACAGCGGACTTTTCAATAATCATGAAGTTGATATTTTTGCCCGTTGACGACTTCGCATAACCGCCGATTTCCTCGCCCTCAGTCTTACCATCAAGCAGGTTGATTGCCGTGTAGAAACGTCTCTGCGGTACTTTCACAATCTTTGAAAATCCCTCAAGCATAGCTTTTGACTTATATGTATCAAGGGCGACAACAAGATTGTAAAGTGTTGGCGTGATAAACAGTATTCGTCCTTCAGTATTCACTTCTTCTTCATCAAGAATGATGTTTGCGGCGGTCAGCGAACTGCACACGCCCGTACCCTCAGTAAGATTTTCGGATTTGAGCGTAATGCCTGATGTTCCTGCATATTTCGCAAAACGATAAGCGTCCATTTCGGGAACAACCTTGTTGCGGACAAAGCTTGATGATAGCATACCAAATGAAATTCCGATAGTCTCCTCGTTGTCCATAGCATCAACGGAAAAGCTTCTGCCACGGTCATAATCAAACTTCATGGTTTCCCATGTCAGCTTGTCGTCGCCGTCCACATAACCGCCTGAACGGCTGTAATCTGCAAGACCGTCCATGTCGATTTTAGGAAACATAATTTCATTTGCGTTAGCACCCTGACGGACGGTTGATGCGTCGCTTTCAAGAATGTTCGTAAGGCTTGCAAGCTTGTAAACTTCGTCAAGTTTATCAACATATTTTTTCACAAGTGCGATTGAATTTGCCATAAAAAATTCCTCCTTTATTTAAGTCCCATGACTGAACGCACAAAAGCATCATCATCTCTTACACCCGATTTTCCTGAAGTATTCACGGAAAATTCAGGTACAGGCTGTGCGGATTTGAATGCGTCAGGGTACTTTTCTTTGAACTGATTCACAACGTCGTCACCGCCGATAAGCTTGTCGCCGTCGAATTTGAGTTCCTTTGCGATAATCATATCAGTGACGTATTTTTCGTAAATATCGTCTTTGAGACCGAGTGACTTCACAAATCCGCCGACTTGGGTCTTGTGTTCAAAAGCCTTGCGGTCGTTTTCAGCCTGCTCCCACTTTGTTTTGTAATCCTCAACACTCGCCTTGATACCGTCAATATCCATGTCCTTGTACGACTGAATCGTTGCATTGGCGGTGTTAAGCTGTTCGACAATAGCATTATACTCTTGCTCCGTATACGTTTTTGCAGCCTGCTCCGCCTGCTGTTCCTGCACGTTTTCAGCCTGATTTGTTTCAGGCGTTTTTGTTTCTTCTTCCATTTGTTTTTCCTGCCTTTCTTAAAAATGAGTATAAAAATAAGACCTATGGTCTTGATTTTTTTGCTATATTCAGTGTAAAATACGCTCGCTGTATTTACAGCGAACAATATCCAGCTTACAACAAATATCCATGCCGGAACAGGAAACGCCGCATTCAGAGCGTATAAAATCAATAATACCTGTATCATAAATTCTCCTTTCAATATATAAAAATAAGGCTTACTGTCTTTATTTTTCAAAATGATGAACAACAGAGTAAACCCTGATGTCCTTTTTCACTATCTTAAAACGCTTTTGAAACATAATTAAAACGCCCTTTTAAGAGCGTTTTAATACTTTCTAAAATTCATCATCATGCGGATAAAGGTCTGGGAGTTCAACGCCCAGTTCCAAAGCTTTTTTTATGTCTTCCACATATTCATCATATTCATCTTCACCATATTCAGCATCTTCACACCCATCAGGGCTATGTCCCCGAGCTTTCTCATACTTTGAATACAATTCTTCAAGTTCTTTTGTCATCTTACCATAATACATAAAATCAGCCTCCAAACTGGAATATTACATTAATTATTTTTTCCATCTGCTTTGAAGTTTCAGGGAGCATTTCATTTACTAATTTCATAACATCAGGATTATTTTCATAATAAAATCTTCCATACTGTGCAAATGTTTCTTTCTGCAACTTTAGAGGTTTTTCCCAATAATCATCTTGGAAATGACCATATCCAAGTTCTGCTGTACCTTTAGTCATGCCATGAATAATATCGGCAAATCCTCTGTATCCCTCTTTCATTCTCCCTTTTTTCTCAAAAGCTTCAGGATAATTTAAGTATAACATATCTTCAAGAGAAAGTCCAGCTTTTTCTGCATTATTTTTTAAATTTTTATAATCCAAGTCTATACATTTATCAAGCAGTCCACTCTTAGTAATTTTATTATCATGGTCAACTTTATGAAAGAGTTCATGAGCGACTGTAGATGGATTAGCACCTTTGGCAAAGTACACTTTAATTTCAGTATGGTTGAAATAAAGGTTTTATCTTGAGGATTTTTCAAAAGTTACATTGTTTTAACCTTTTACAA
>JAIDNR010000293.1 GCA_029063695.1 Ruminococcus sp. | reverse complement strand
GTGGAGAACGGCGTTGTGGGAGCTTACAAAAAAATTGAGGACAAATTCGTTGACAGTTTTCTTACTAAAGAAGGCGAAACTGTCGAGGACGCTAAGGAAAGAATAGCTGCTGAACAGAAGGTAAGAGGCGAATCTGCTCCAACAGACAGCAAAAGCATTGGCGCGTCAAGTCTTGAGACAAGCAGAAAAATTGCAGAGGCAAGCCTTGAAGCTAGCAGAAATGCAGGAAAGAAATAATTATAAGGCGGCGGAGAAAATATAACCTCCGCCGCTTTGTAAAATTTCTGTGAACAGCAATACTTTAACAAAACTTTAACATTAGTATGTTATGATAAGTAAAATTCAGAAAACGGAGGCTTGAATATGTTTAAAATACTGCTTGTAGAGGACGATAAAGAGCTGAATAAAACTGTATGTACTTATCTTAACAAAAACGGCTATGATACAGTCGGATGCCTTGATGCAAACGACGCATACAACGAAATGTATGGCAATGTTTTCGACCTTATTATATCCGATATTATGATGCCGAAAATTGACGGCTTTGAATTTGCAGAAACTGTACGCTCCCTTAATCAGGAAATTCCGATTCTTTTTATGACGGCAAGGGACGATTTTACTTCCAAACAGCGAGGTTATAGGATCGGTATTGATGATTATATGGTAAAGCCGATAGACCTCGATGAGCTTCTCTTGAAAATTGGCGCATTACTGCGCAGGGCAAAAATCGCTAATTCAAAAAAACTTATAGTAGGAAAACTCACTCTTGATGCAGAAGAACGTACCGCAGTCATTGACGGTGAAGATATTCCGCTGACTGTTCGTGAATTCAATCTGCTGTATAAATTGCTGTCATATCCGAAAAAGACCTTTACACGCTCACAGTTAATGAACGAGTTCTGGGACGTTGAAACGGA
The DNA here is from genome assembly GCA_029063695.1 of Ruminococcus sp. Classification (GTDB taxonomy): domain Bacteria; phylum Bacillota; class Clostridia; order Oscillospirales; family Ruminococcaceae; genus Ruminococcus. The sequence goes on along the minus strand of JAIDNR010000293.1, from coordinate 5,141 downwards.
AAGCAGCTCCAGAACGGTTGATGTATATATACGAAAGCTGAGAGAAAAACTTGCAGGCTGCGATGATTTTGACATAGTCACTGTCCATGGGTTGGGCTACAAGGCGGTGCTGAAATGAAAAAAGGTAGTTTAAATAAGTTCGGCTTTGCGTTGATGAGATTTTTCAGTTTCTTCGGTTCGATGGCTTTTGTGATAACCTGTTCTTTTTTGCTCTTTCTGCGGTCGATGAATCTTGAGCCAGAGATATTGAAAACGAATGCAAAGCTGACTTTTCTGAACGTTTTGATCCTTACCTTTTTGTTTTGCAGCATTGATGCGATCCGCAGAAAAATAACTGTTGAACGTCCTGTAAAAAACATAATCAGAGGATTGAATGAGATCACAAAAGGAGATTTCACAGTCAGGATATCTGATGTCAAGGGAATTGCCGATGAAAACGGATTTAATGTAATTGCAAACCAGGTCAACAAAATGACAGCAGAACTCGGCAGCTTGGAAACACTGAGAACGGACTTTATTGCAAACGTTTCCCACGAATTGAAAACTCCATTGGCTGCTATCAATAATTATGGAACGCTGCTGCAAAGTTCGGATTTGCCCGAATCAGAAAGGATAGAATACGCAAAAGCTGTTACCGAAAATTCACGCAGACTTGCCAATCTGATAACAAATATTTTAAAGCTGAACAAGCTTGAAAATCAGCAGATATATCCCCAGACAGAGTCTTATAATCTTTCTGAACAGCTATGCGAATGCCTGCTTGGTTTTGAAACGATATGGGAACAGAAAAATCTTGAGCTTGATGCCGATATCGATGAGGATATTATTATCAATGCGGACGACGAGCTGTTAAGTCTTGTATGGAACAATTTGTTTTCAAATGCTATTAAATTTACGGACAATAGCGGACGGATTTTTGTTGGGCTGAAAAAAGAAAATGATTATGCAATTGTTACTGTTTCTGATACAGGCTGTGGAATGTCTGCCGAAACAGGAAAACATATTTTTGAGAAATTCTATCAGGGAGACACTTCCCATGCTTTTAAAGGAAACGGTCTGGGACTTGCATTAGTAAAAAAAGTGGTTGACATAACAGACGGCGAAATATCGGTGCAGAGTGAATTAGGCAAAGGCAGCACGTTTACAGTAAAGCTGAGGTGCAATGCAGATGAAAAAGTTTAAGGATATGATTTTCAAGATACTTTTTCCGCCTGTGTGGATCATTGTTTTAAGCTCACTGATCGGATTTCCTTTGGTGATTATCTCCCTTGTATTTTTAAGCAGCACAAATCCGATTTCGTATCTGTCATATGTACTATCAGCGTATGCTTTGACAGTTTTATGTGCTAATTTTCCAAGAGCCAAAAGACGCTGTAAGGAACTCATTCACGGTGACGAGGTAAAAGCGATTGTTTCGTTCCGCAGATTTATGAACCGTTATAAATACACATCGATGTATCTGAACGATAAGGAATTTCGTGCGAAAATATCGTTATATACAGGACTGGGAATCAACTGTTTTTATGCGTTATTCAAATGTGGTACGGGAATTATGTTCCGTTCGGCGTGGCTGTGGGCAATCGGAATTTATTACGTTATGCTTAGCACAATTCGTTTTATGCTGCTCAGAAATATCCGTATTACTGATAAAAGCAAGCATTCAATAAAACGTAAGATACACGAGTGGAAAAGCTATCGTTTCTGCGGAATAATGATGTTTCTGCTCAGTCTTGCCATGAGTGGAATGGTAATTCAGATGATCTGGCAGAACCGAAGTTATGAATATAAAGGGTATATTATTTATATATCCGCACTGTATACGTTTTATTGTTTTATATCGTCAATTGCAAATATAATCTCATTTCTCAGACGTAACAATGCAATTTTATCCGCCGCAAAAAATCTGAATCTTGCCGGCGCTGTGATGTCGATGTTTGCACTCCAAACAGCGATGTTTTCGGCGTTCGGAGGAGGTGAAAGGTTGCAGCGTCAGATGAATACAATAACAGGTTCAGCAGTTTGTATAATCGTAACAGGTATGGCGGTTTTTATGATCGTCAGGTCAAACAGAAATCTGAAGTCTCTTGAAAGGAGCATTTAGAATGGAAAACAACGATAAATTTGAATACACATATTCCGCAAAGCAGCAGACGGAGCTTGAAAATATCCGTAAAAAATATCTTCCTCACGAAGAAACCAAAATGGAAAGACTTCGTCGTCTTGACGAAAGCGTGACCCATAAAGGCGCGATAATCTCAATTATTGTAGGCATAGTCGGTACGCTGATAATGGGATTCGGAATGTGCTTGTGTCTTGAATGGGATGAGTTTATTATTGGAGTGATTATAGGAGTTGTCGGAATGGCGATACTTGCGGCGGCTTATCCGATTTTTAAATATGTCACAAATAAACAGCGTGAGAAAATAGCTCCGGAAATTCTGCGGCTAACAGAAGAAATCTCAAATGAAAAGTAGGGTTCTGATGTGAAAAAGAAAGTGATAGCTTATGATAAAAACGGCAGACAGACGGAAAAGGAGATCAACTATATTCCGTTCCGGTATATTCTTGCAATACTGCTTACCGCAGCGGAAACAATAGCGGTTTTGGCTATTGTTATTGCATTGATGTATTATATTCCTTATTTCAGCATCGCCGTTTTATTGACGCAGATTTTTGTGATACTTCAGATCGTTAATTCCAATGATAACCCTGATTACAAAATTCCGTGGCTGCTGGTTGTTCTGTTGATTCCTGTGGCAGGATTTATGATTTACTTTATGTATTATTCAAGAAATCTTTCTAAAAAGTTTATCCGACGTCTTAAAGAACTGAACGACACAAAAGTCAAGGATGATACAAAAGAGCTTGCGTTACTGGAAAAAGAGGATATTCTTGCTTACAGACAGGCTTTGCAGATTTGCAGAACATCGAATACACATCTCTATCAGAATACACAGATGAAGTATTTTGAGATCGGAGAAAAAATGCATTCAGCAATGCTTGAGGACTTAAAGAATGCTGAAAAATTTATCTTTATGGAGTATTTCATAATCGAATAAGGTATCTTCTGGAACTCCATTCTTGATATTCTCAAAGAAAAGGCAAATAACGGTGTGAAAGTGAAAGTCATATATGACGATATCGGCTGTATGTCTACTTTGCCGGGAGATTATTACAAACAGCTTGGAAAACTGGGTATCAGTGCAGTTCCGTTCGCAAGGCTGAGAGGTCAGGCGAATAATGAATTCAACAATCGCAGTCATAGAAAGATTTTAGTGATTGATGGTAAAGTTGGTTACACAGGCGGCATAAATATCGCTGACGAATATATCAATCAGAGGGAACGTTTCGGACATTGGAAAGATACCGGGATACGTTTGCAGGGAGAAGCTGTTATAGAGCTTACTAAGATGTTTCTTACTGACTATTCATTGAATTTCAGAAAACAAAATGAGAATGTTGATCAGTATTACATCTCAGAAAGCTGTGAGGATAGCGGTTTTGTAATACCATTCGGCAGCGGACCGAGACCAATTTATGATAAGGAAGTTGGTAAGGCAGTGATAATGAATATGCTCAATCAGGCAAAGCAGTATGTGTACATCACAACGCCGTATCTTATCATAGACAACGAGCTTTGTCAGGCAATTGAAAATGCCGCTGTCAGGGGAATTGATGTGAAGATCGTAACACCGCATATTCCCGATAAAAAAATCGTTTTTGGCATGACAAGAAGCAGCTACCGTCGATTTATTGACAGCGGAGCAGATATATATGAATACACACCAGGATTTATTCATGCGAAGATGTATCTTTCCGATGATGAGATTGCTATGATCGGTACAATTAATCTGGATTACAGAAGTCTTGTCCATCATTTTGAGAACGGCGTCTGGCTGTATAAGTGTGATGTTATCAATGACATCAAGGCTGATATTATAGATACGATTTCAAAATCTGAAAAGATCGAAAAAGATACTCTGAAAGACACTCTGCCAAATCGTTTTATTCGTGCTGTAGTCAGAATTTTTGCTCCCATGTTATGAGCAATTTTATAGTTTTTTCTTTGTAACCGTGCAGGTTTAGACCTGTGCGGTTATTTTTATATCTAAAAAAAGAGATTTTAACATTTCTCTAACATTTTACAAACATTTCGCAAACAACAGAGGATTAATATAGATATTGTAGTAAGGGATTACTTAAAAAAATAAAGGAGTGAATTTATTTGGCAGTAATTGAGGTTCAGAATCTGACAAAAAATTATGGTCATGGACGAGGGATTTTTGACGTTTCTTTTTCTGTAGCGAAAGGAGAAACGCTTGGATTTCTTGGTCCGAATGGTGCAGGAAAATCCACAACAATGCGTCATTTAATGGGGTTCTCAAAACCACATAGTGGTCATGCCAAAATAAGTGGTATGGAGTGCGAAAACAACTACTACAAAATATTGCGTAATGTTGGCTATCTTCCAGGAGAAGTCGCTTTGCCCGAAGGTCTGAACGGGTGGGAGTTTATACGTATGATGCAGGGATTGCGCAAAAACAAAAATGATGAGAGAGTACGCTTTCTTCTGGATAAGTTTCAGTTGAATCCTGACGGAAATGTAAAGCGGATGAGTATTGGTGAAAAAAGAAAGCTCGCAGTTGTCACGGTGTTTATGGATGACCCTGACATTCTTTTGCTTGATGAACCAACAAGCGGTCTTGACCCGGTAATGCAGGAAATTTTCATTGATTTCATTCGTGAGGAAAAGAAAAATGGTAAGACGATCCTGCTGTCAAGTCACATTTTCAGCGAGGTGGAAGCAGTTTGCGACAGGATAGCAATTATTAAGGACGGCAGACTGGTTTCAACTGTTGACGCTGACGAAGTCAAGCATGGCTTAAAAAATGTTTTTACATTGACATTTGCAGATAAATCAAGCTATGATAAATTTGCGGATAAGCATTTTGAATTTGAGAAAAAAGATAAAAAAGCGCTGAAATGCTCCGTTGTAATTGATGATGAGGAAACCAATCGGTTTATTTCTGCTGTGTCAGAATGTAATATAAAAATGCTTGAAGAACATTCTGTCAGTCTGGAGGAATATTTCATGCACTTCTATAAAAATGACAGATAGTTTGGAGGTTTTCAGAAATGAT
>JAIDNR010000292.1 GCA_029063695.1 Ruminococcus sp. | reverse complement strand
CAGATTATCCACCGCACAAGTCGTTACAAGTCCGCCACAGTGTCTCATAGCTGTCAATGCAGCCACCTCGTCTATCCATTCCATGAGACGACCACCAAACAGCCTGTTCTGCCCATTAATTTCCTTATATTGCAACAATTTTGTAGTCTCCGTAATGGATTCCTCAACTTTCTTATTCCTGATTTTCTCACTCATAATACTTACTCCTTATCATCTGATAATAATATTATACCACATTCGATTGAAAATTTCAATTATAAAATCAGAAACAGGAAACAGAATGATACTCTGTAACACTTTATGACACAAAATGAAAAAATCAAGAATTTTTTTCGTAGCTGTATGGTAGCTGTATTTCACTTCAAAACAGCAAAAAATAAGCACTCTCAATCTCTTGAAAGTGCCTATTTTACGTTGGCTAAAGACTGCAATTTTGATACAATGCACCCTTTCTGATTGAAAAGGGTGCATTTTTGCTGTCTGAAAGCTATCGTTTTCTTATTGATTTAGCATAAGATGAATGATACATTTAAGGCAGTGCAAAGAGATACACGCTACTCGTCAAATCATTCAGCATAATTCATGTACCAAAGCAATCAGTGTTTCCGCTGAAATATCCGCAGGCGGTAAGCTCTGCAAACCGTTCTTTTCGATATGGCTTGGGATTGATCCAATTCTCTTCACATCACTTCTGCACTGTCATTCCGCTTGCCTGCTGCGCTTCAATCTGCTTTGCCCAGTCACGCATCCTGACTTCCTGCTTCACTGCGGTAATGGCTGTTGTTGTTTCTTCCATGTACTTTTCCTCATGTGTCTAATTTGCTCCAACACACTCTATAGACTAACTTAGACTTTCTAATCCGCTCTATAGAGTTGCTTGGTCTTTATTATACTCCAAAGTTCAATTGTTTGGAAGACGTGGCGTTATTTTACGCTTACTCCATTTCGCTACGCTCCATTTCATCAGAAATTGCATTATTTCAAACAATCAAACGATTTTTTACTGTCCTTGATATGGGGGACACTTCACCGTTTGGAGAATGCAACCACTTTTTTATTTTTAACAAGAAATGTTACTCAGTAGTTCAGATTTGAAAAACCTTTTTCATCTGAATCGTCCTCAAAATCTGAAACGTTCATGTTTAGTTTGAAGACAAATCATATCAAACTATTTGCAGATTGTTCTCTATATCCAGTCCTATACTTTTTGATATTGGTTTCGCATTTAATACACTGGATAAATCAGATTCATGTGAAAAGAAGCCTGTTTGAATACGTGGAACAGAGAATACAAAGTTTTCACTTTTAAGAATCTCTTCACGCTTTAAAATACCATTACTCTTTTCAGCAATTTTCTCTATAATCTCAAGACAAACACAAGATAGCCCACGATAATTGTCTTCTGCATCAAATCGTCCCTTTACATTTGAGTCAATATTGAATGACTGCAAATCCTCAGCGAACCAGATTTTCTGGTTTTTCCACAAAAGCATTCTGTCACCATATGAAAAATAATTACCATGTTTTAACATTGAAAAAGGCGTATGGCCATGAATTATACAAGCATGTGACATATGTAAACTTTCTTCGGAAGGCCATACATGATAACGGGATCTTTGTGAATATAAACCGTTTCTTGACCATGTAATCTGACGTAGTGGTACATCATAACAAGCAGCATTTTCCATGATCGAATATGCATATACCTGTTTGTCATTAGATTTTCTCATATCTTCATTTATCAAATCAAATGCAGAATACACCATTCCTGCATGAACAATATAGTAATTCATAACATTTCCACGAACAACTATAATATCAGGCATATTCTCAAGACGATAGATTGGTGATAATTCACGCTCATGATTTCCACGAATCAAATGAAATCCTGGCAAATTAAAATCTTCTTGATAATACTGTGCAATATAGTTTAATAAAGCCGTCACTTTTCCACCTGCGTTATAATCACCAACAAAATAAACATGATCCTTTTTAAAATCAAATTCAATTTTTTTCATGAGCAAATGCAGTGTTTCAACTTCGCCATGAGTATCTCCAACTACAAAATGAAGACCTTTTGTATATCTTTCTCTAATTGAATGAATATTATCATCCTGAACATCTATAATTCTTGTGGTACAGCTATCCATATTTCTATCTTCCTGCTTCTCCCCCTCCAATCCTAATAGTTTTAATGTTAGTCTGTCTTTTTTTCCGTCAAAGAATTTTTCGAGCACCTGATTAAACACGGCTTCATTCTGATTGGCTATTGCAAATAAAGTCATTGATGACTTCAACTTCATATTATCGGGAGTTCCCATTACTAATCTTGCATCACTACATTTAAGCTGAAGAAGTTCATGAGATATTTTTTTTATGTTTGAACCCAAGTATTCATTATTCAAAAAAGCCTTTGCCTCATTTAAATCAGTTATTCCATAAAAATTAGAGTTGTAACTTCTTCCAAGCCCTTTAATCTGTGGAAAAATATACCACATCCAATGGCTTTCCTTTCTTCCTTTTTTTATCTCAGACAATGCACATTCAAAATTTGATTGATGTGCACTAATAAATCTAGATAAATCATATGACATAGTATGACTCCTTTCGGTGTAATTCAATCAAATCGTTTACACCTGTTACTACATGTGTTACTGTTTCGTATGCTCCAAATGGAGAATACAAAAACTTTTTATAAAACTCTGTTTTGAGATTACGTTTCACTCAATTACAAGGCTATAAAACTTGTATTATTATTTATAGCATATTCTTCGGTGCCGAACCACGTTTCCCTTTTATTGATATATCGTCACAGCCACAAAACGCATCTTTTACGATTATTTTTACAGAATCTGAAAGTAGATAGTGGACAAATTATGACATCCTCAAAATACTTCTGCTTCTATCTCTGTAACTCCAGTTGGAATACTTATATTTGACAATTCTTTGCAATTTCTAAAAGCACCTTGAGCTATTTGGGTTAAAGAACTAGGAAGCTTTATAGATTTAAGATGTGTACAGGCTTCAAAGGAATTTGCTCCTACGCTTAGGTCTTATATTACCAGATCGACCGCAAGGACTCGGTACAGTCGGTTGGCTATTCCTTACCTGACAATTTTTACTTGCTGTACTTCTGTCAGCTTACAAAGGTTATTTTCATAACCAGTGGAAATTCTACTACTTTGTTGTTTGTATCGAATTTCGCAGTTCGCGCGATAATATTATTATACCATAAACCCATTAAAAATCAAGAAATATCGCAGAATTTCCTTGATACAATATACTCGGTTTACCTTCTCGGATTGCTTTAGGCTGTTCTATTTTCAAACCTTCCAGAAGCCAGCGTATCTGTTGTGATGTGTGCAGTAATGCTTCTGTTTCATTTCTCGGCCATTGAAATCTTCCGTTATCAAGCCGTTTGTACAGCAGAAGAAAACCGTCTCCCTCCCAAAGAAGTAATGTCATTAAGCTAAGACAAGCAAGAAGAAATAGCAGGAATAAGTTCAAAATAAGAGAATAAAACTGTTAGAGTTAAAAGACAAAATTGCACAACCAAAAGACAGATTATGGATCTGCCTGAAAAAAGTATTGACACAGATAAGATTTTATGATAATCTGTAATTAAAGCCGATAGCGGAATGATAATGAGTATTTCTGTCAGCATTACGATCAGGTCTGACAGGACATTTATTTCTGGCTATAAGTTTTTCTAAATGCGAAGGACTGACGTGATCAGAACGGAAGAAATTGATGCAGATATGTATAGCAACGGCGTAATTTACTTTGGAACGGTATTTATTATGCTTATCATCATCTATGAGGATATTTTCGGTGATCAACATAGAGAAGTTGTACATGATAAGGCTTGCAAAAATTTCCTGTATCATACAGTCCTTCTTTTTTGAGTGGAAAGCAATAAGTCCGACATGGTATTTAAGTTCACGGAAAGCTGTCTCAATACCCCGGCGCAGCTTGTAGATTTTCTTGATATCTTCGGCAGAGAATTCATTGTTCCAAAGATTAGTGACAAGAGTTTCGTATTTATCATCAGATATTTTTATTCTTATGATCCTGAACGTGAGAGGAAATGTATTTTTTGAATTCTGAGGAAGGAAGTCAAAATTTGAATTTTGGGATAAAAATCGATATTTGTCAGGGTCGGCTTTAGTTTCTTTAGTCTGCTTTCTGGTCAGAAGAATATCAGCGACAAAATCAGATTCTTTATCAGAAGGAAGATTGAATTTCTTTACGATACCAACATTTGATTTGATACGGATCACATATTTCATTCCCTTATTTTCAAGATGAGCAATATTGTTATAGGAATCATAATTTCTGTCAGCAACGATAATCGAATCATGCTTAACATTTTCAAGCATACTTATTAGCGCTTTATTTTCATTTTCTTCTCTGCTGTCCTGCAAAACAGCGTCCATATATCTGCGGTTAAGAAGGTCATAAAGTACATTCAGATGCATAAGATTATAGCCTTTTGAATCATCATTGGCACAATAATAAGTACCCTTATCGCCCGGAATAGTAGGGATATGTACGTCAGAACCGTCAACAGCATACAGTCTGTATCCATGAAAGAAATTAGTCTGCTCAAACGCTTTGCTGAATTCACGAAACAGATGCTGAAATGCCGACGGAAGTATCTTTGATCTTCTCTGGACAATGGCGGAAACAGACACCATTTTGGAATCAAATCCATAGAAATCCATAAGTTCCTTTGCGAGAGTTCTGCTTCCCATACCAAGAATAAATTTCATTGTCGTAGAGAGTGTAAGTTCGCTTTTCCGAGTCTGAATAACGAACCGTGTAAATGCCAATAATCACCATAAGAAAATATGGAGGTAAAGGTATGAAAACAAGAAAACACGGATTAAGCGAGAAGGAAATGGAACTGGTGCAGTATCTGATGGCGGACTGCAAAAGTACAGGAGACGTTCAAGAGAAATTGAAGCGGCTGTTCGCCGGAACGATAGAGCAGATGCTGGAGGCAGAGATGGAGGAGCATCTGGGATACGAGAAGCATTCTGCGGAAGGAAACAATTCAGGAAACAGTCGGAATGGCTATGGCAAGAAGACAATCACCAGCGATTATGGCGACTGCGAGATTGCTGTGCCTCGTGACAGAAACGGAGAATTCAGACCACAGGTGATTGAGAAACGTCAAACAAGGACAGATGAAATCGAGCAAAAAATTATGGCAATGTACGCTAAGGGAATGAGTCAGTGAGACATTGAGGACACGATCCGGGAAATATACGGTGCAGATGTGTCGCAGGGAATGATTTCACGGATAACCGACAAAATTCTGCCGGAGGTAAATGAGTGGCAGAATCGTCCTCTGGCAAGTGTCTATCCGGTAATTTTCTTCGATGGTATCGTGTTCAATTCACGCAAGGACAATCGAATCATTACCAAATGTGTATACTCTGTACTTGGCATCAATATGGAAGGACACAAGGAAATTTTAGGGACATGGATCTCTGAAAATGAATCGGCAAGCTTCTACGCAAGCATTTGTGCAGACTTGAAAAATCGCGGTGTTAAGGACATTTTCATTGCCTGTCATGATAATCTGACAGGACTTTGCGAAGCTATAACTTCTATTTTTCCTAAGACGAAAAATCAACCCTGCTGCGATTTAATCTGTTCTGACCACTCACGCAGTTGTACTTCCCGCTTAATTTCGCTAATAGCTGTTTCTTTCATTTCTGTATTTCTCCCGTGTTTAATTTAATCCAGCTTACTCCATAGAGACTGTTTCAGACTTTCTAATCTGGTCTATGGAGTTGCTTGGACTCTATTATACTCCGGAGTTTTATTTTTTGAAGTCGCTTTTTATTTGACGCTTACTACGTTTACACAAAATTCGGGATTTACTCAAATTGAAATGGCATTAACAGAACACAAAGCCTTACTTGTTTTGAAGATGAATAATTTGGTTATATTTTTTCTGCTCACCAAACTTCCTGAGGAATTATCAGTAATTTTACGAAGATGAAGTTGTATGATCAATAAAATCAATGTCATTTCTTAATATGATGTTCTTCTGAAATT
>JAIDNR010000291.1 GCA_029063695.1 Ruminococcus sp. | reverse complement strand
TTGTACAGCATGAGTTTTCATCATTGCACTTCTTTATGGCTGCTTTTTCTTTGATAATCTCGGCGACAATCTCATGGCGAGCAAAGTCATAGATGATGCTAAAATTTCTATAACGTTTGTAAAATCGGCACTTAAAATTGTCGAGAATCTCGGTCTTATACTTTTTGTAACTTCTGTCGGATTTATTGCAGGTCCTAACTTTTTCGGCAATTTCAAGAAAAATTTCAAGTCCTATGTTCTTATCGCCCTCGTTGTAATTATCGCAGGCGGACTTTCTTGTGCAGGCTGTATTTTTATTGATGGTATGGTTTCACCTGAAAGCACAACAGAAGAAAGTGCATCAATGCTTGTAGGACTTCTTTCAGGTTCTCTTACAAGTACCCCTGCATTTTCAGCTGCTAAAGCCACAGTTGCAAGCCGTGACAACGGTGCAGACCTTGAAACTATTGTAACTGTTGGTCATGGTATCGCTTACCTTTTCGGCGTTATTGGTGTTGTACTTTTCGTACAGCTTATCCCGAAATTCATGAAAGCTGATATGCGTGTTGAACGTGAAAAGCTCGTTTCTGCTGATTCAAGCGGCAGTAAAAAAGAATACAAGGGCAAGCTCATTGAAATGGACGAATTTGGTTTCATGCCTTTTGCACTCGCTGCAATAATCGGAATTTTTGTCGGCTCAATAAAATTCGGCAACTTCTCTCTCACAACAACAGGCGGTTGCCTCCTTACTTCACTTATTTTCGGTCATTTCAGCCACTTCGGTGCAGTATCCGTAATGCCTAAAGATACAACACTCAAAGTATTCCGTGAATTCGGACTTGTGCTTTTCCTTATTGGTGCAGGCGTTTCGGGCGGTGCAAGCTTTGTACAGTATTTCAAGGCTGTTTACTTCCTCTACGGTGTAGTTATGACAATCATTCCTATGATTGTTGGATTCCTGTTTGCTAAGTATGTACTCAAACTCAGCTTACTCAATAATCTCGGTTCAATCACAGGCGGCATGACTTCCACGCCTGCTCTCGGTACTCTTATCGGCACAGCAGGTACTGAAAATGTTGCATCTGCTTATGCCGCAACTTATCCCGTTGCACTTATTTCAGTTGTTATAATTTCTCAGGTATTGCTGCTAATATTCAAGTAAAAATTTCCATAATGCATGAAAATTCCCCTTCTATCATTGAGATAAAAGGGGGATTTTTTATGATTCAAACTGACTGTTGTAAAGTCCTGCATAGAAACCGCCTTTTGCCATAAGTTCCTTATGACTGCCCTGTTCGATAATATTTCCGTTGTTCATTACAAGTATGACATCGGAATTTTTTATTGTTGATAATCTGTGGGCTATTATGAAACTTGTTTTACCCTGCATCAGCTTTGTGAATGCTCTTTGTATGCGATGCTCTGTACGCAAATCTATTGAGCTTGTTGCTTCATCAAGAATAAGCATAGGAGGATTCATAAGCATGATTCTTGCGATACATATAAGCTGTTTCTGTCCCTGAGAAAGTCCGCTGTCCTCTGAAATAACCGTATCATATCCGTTAGGCAGACGTTTTATGAATCCATGTGCATGGACTGCCTTTGCCGCCGCAATTATTTTATCACGGTCTGCTTCAGGCATACCATAGCTTATATTTTCTGCAACAGTACCTGTAAATACCCACGTTTCCTGTAATACCATGCCGAAACTGCTTCTCATACTGTCACGGCTTATATCCATAATATCATGACCCGATATTTTTATTCTGCCGCTGTCAATATCGTAAAATCTCAGAAGTAAATTGATTATAGTCGATTTTCCACAGCCCGTAGGTCCGACTATTGCAATCCTCTGCCCCGCTTTCACATCAAGACTGAAATTCTCTATTAGCTTTGTTTCAGGATGATATGAGAAACATACATTTTCAAAACTGAGATTTCCGTTGCAGTCTGTCAACTTCTGCTTGTCCGAATCATCACTTACTTCATCTTCATCAAGTACATTGAATACTCTCTGTGCCGATGCAACAGCATTCTGTAATTCTGCAAAAACTCCCGAAATTTCATTGAACGGCTTTGTATACTGATTTGAATATGCAAGAAAACTCGAAAGATTTCCGACTGTCATCTTGCCTATGAATGAAAATGAACCGATTGCACCCATTGCTCCCATAAGTCCGACAGCCGCATAAATACGACCATTTACAAATCGTGTTGTCGGATTTGTCATGGAACTGAAAAACGTCGCTTTTGCACCGATTTCACCATATTGTTTATTTATTTCGCCGAATCTTTCTTCCGCACGTTTATTATAGACAAATGCCTTCACTATTTTCTGATTTCCTGCCATTTCTTCCGCAAAACTTACCATATCGCCACGCATTTTCGACTGTTTCATATATGAATTGTGAGTAGCTTTTGTGATTTTCGATGCCGCAAGAAATGAAAGCGGAGTAAGAATTACAACAACAACTGCAATCTTGATATTAATGAACATCATAAAAATAAGTGTGCCGATTATTGTAATAATTCCGCTGAAAAACTGCGTGAATCCCTGTAAAAGACCGTCTGAAATTATTTCAATGTCGTTTATTACACGGCTTGTAAGTTCGCCTTTTGTAGATTTGTCAATATATTTAAGCGGTACACGCTCCAGTTTTGCGAATACATCTGCACGTAAATCACGAACTGTTAAAAATGCCAGTTTATTTGTACAGAGACTCATAATCCATTGAAATATTCCGCTTGAAATTACCATAATTGCCAGAAGAACGGCTATTTTTGCAAGTTCACTGGAATCAACCTGTCCTTTTCCGATACAGACATCAACTGCTTTTCCGATGAATACAGGGACAGTCAGCGAAAGCGATACGCCGAGAAGTGCAAAAATGACTGTAAGAATAAAGTACACAAGATAAGGCTTTGCATAGGAAAAAATTCTTGCAAGAGTTTTAGTCATGTTATTTTTCCTCCTTTTCATTCATCTGTGACTGATATATTTCATGATAAACTTCACACGTTTCAAGAAGTTCGTCATGAGTACCGATTCCGACAGACCTGCCATCGTCCATGACAATAATTTTATCGGCATCTTTAAGTGATGTGGTACGCTGTGAAATCATAATCACGGTTGTATCTGTCATATCGTTCTGCAATGCCTTACGGAGTTTCAAATCCGTTGCATAGTCAAGTGCACTTGTTGAGTCATCAAGAATAATTATTTCAGGCTTTCCGACTAAAGCTCTCGCAATTGAAATACGCTGTTTCTGTCCGCCTGAAAGATTTCTTCCGCCCTGTGTAATATATGTATCAAGTCCTTCGGGCATTTTTTCGACAAATTCCCATGCCTGTGCAGTTTTCAGTGCGGATATTATTTCATCGTCCGTTGCATTTTCATTGTGCCATTTCATATTTTCACGGACTGTACCTGTGAAAAGTACTGCTTTCTGAGGTACTATACCGATAATTTTTCGGAGTGAATCCATATCGCAGGTATTTACATTTTTTCCCGAAACAATAACTTCACCGCTTGTTACACGGTAAAAGCATGGAATAAGTGATGCTGCTGTGGATTTTCCGCTTCCCGTGCCGCCGATAATTCCCAGCATTTCACCACGTTTAAGCGCAAATGAAAGCTCGTCAACAGAGTTTTCACCTGCTCCGTCATATCTGAATGAAACATTTCTGAACTCAATAATATTTTCGCTGTCACTTTCGGGAATTTCTCTGCCGTTTTCTTCCGACGGCAGTTCAAATACTTCACTTACTCTGTTTGCAGACGCAAATGCTTTTGTAAAAGTTACAATGAGATTTGCAAGCACAACAAGTGCAAGCAGAATCTGGGTCATGTAATTGGTGAACGCTGTTAATTCGCCCTGTGTGAGACTTCCTGCATTAATACGCACTCCGCCGAACCAGATAATTGCAACAATACCGAGATTCATAATCACAAATGCGGCAGGATTGAGGATTGCGGAAATCTTTCCGACAGCAATTGAACTTTTTGAAATATCATCAACAGCTTTATTAAATTCGTCAATTTCTTCCTGCTGACGTGAAAAAGCACGGATAACACGAGTTCCCTCGATATTTTCACGGGTAAGAAGTGCCGCACGGTCAAGTTTCTGCTGAGTTTTCTTGTACATCGGAATAGTCTTACGCATAATAAAAAAGATGACAGCCGAAATAAGCGGAGCTGCTATGAAAAAAACCAGCGACAGTTTTGCATCAATTGCAACAGCCATTACAGCCGCACCGATTACCAGAAACGGTGCACGTACAGCAAGTCTTATGAACATATTAACACCGTTCTGAACTGTATTTGTATCGTTTGTAAGCCTGTTTACAAGTGATGCAGTACCGATTTTGTCAACACTGCTGTATGATAATGAATTTATATGTCTGTATAATGCTTCTCTCAGTTCTGTGCCGAAACCGTAGGCACATTTTGACGCAAGATACTGACAGGTAAGGGCAAAAGCAAGTCCGCAGATACCAAGAATGACGAGTACAGCACTCATTTTAAGTATATAACTGCTGTCATTGTTTCCGATACCCTTGTCAATTATGTTTGCCATAACTACAGGTACGATAAGCTCAAAAATCGCCTCAAGAAGTTTAAAAAAAGGACCTAAAACAAGTTCTTTTTTATAATTCTTTAAAAATTTTAAAAGTCTTTTCATTTTTTTACCTCACAAAAATTCAGCGGACTGAACAGTCCGCTGTAATATGTCAAAATATTCAGATTTCTATACCGTTTTCTTTAAGAAGTTCCCTGGCAGTATCAACAGAATCAACTCCATCTGCATTCTTGACAGGAGCAAATTCTTTATTCCGTATAACTTCATATGGAAGACAGTTATCATACATATGAATCATATCAAGAATAAGCGTCTCAAACTTATATCCGTTCGGCTTTTCGGGACTTACATTACAGCCGTTTTTGTCAATATACGGAATTTTCTTTTCAACGATATGAACAGGCATTTTTACTTTATTTATATCTTCAAGCTTGTCTATCATGAAAAGATAATTAAGAGTAACGCCGAATCTGTAAGCGAGTTCGCCGTCGTCCATACGCTGATTTGCCATTTCATCAGTAAGTTCATAGTATTCGATAATGGACGGCATACCATTTTCAAGGCACATTGCTCCTACACGTTCGGAAGGATTTGCCTTTGCAACAACTTTACTTCCAGACTGACATCCTGAGTTTATAACAGCTCCGATAAAAGCAGGGTCTGCAATACGCTGTAGAACATTATCAACAGCAAAAACATTGAGCCATTTCACACCGTCAGATTTGAGTTTATCAAGAAGTCCTGCCCTGACAATAGATGAGAACCAGCCGCCGTTGCCGTTCGGTGACAACGAAATTCTTGACTTGCTTTCAAGATAGATTCTACCGTCAAAATCAACGGAAGGTGCCATATCCTGAACAAAAAAGCTGATATAATCACTGTTATAACCGAAATAATTTTTCTCTTTAAAGAAATTTATGGTATCTTCATTATTTTTCTCGCTTGTCATGATAAGCAGCGGAATCCATACGCCGGCAACTTTTAAAACGTCCATAAGATTATTGATAAGACATTCAAAGATATAGAGTTCTCTGTTTACACCTATATTGAACATCCCCTTTGGCTTATCAAATCCGAGACGTGTACCCTGTCCGCCTGCAAGAAGAACTGCGGCAACTTTTCCGTTTCTTATTTCTTCAATGCCAATATTCCTGTATTTATCAATATTCTGCTCAATATCACTGATAGTAACAGCTTTTGTAAGAGGTTCAATTTTTCCTTTCTTTGCAGAAGCTGTATTTTCAGGCTTAAGATTTTCCAGAAGTGAAAAATCAATATTTTCAATCTGAGTAAGCAAATCTGACTGTTCCGTTTTATTCAATTCATCATAAAAATCAAGCAGATGTTCCTGATTGTATTTTTCCAAAAGAGTTTTAGCATTTTCAAAAGTCATAATTAAATTCTCCCAATTCATTTTTTGCTACCTAAATATATATACGGTTATTATATCACATTATTTATGTA
>JAIDNR010000290.1 GCA_029063695.1 Ruminococcus sp. | reverse complement strand
AGTCATAGCAATATTATCCTCCGCACACAGCAATGCCATTTCACGTTCCTCTTCACGGAAGATGAGATTATAATGTGCCTGCACACTTATAAACTTGGCAAATCCCTCACGTTCAGCAAGTGCGTTTGCCTTTGCAAGCTGCCACGCATAGCAGTTTGAAATGCCGATATATCGTGCTTTACCAGCCTTTACAGCATTGTTCAGACCGTCCAAAATATCGTAGATCGGCGTATTCCAGTCCCACATGTGATAGATATACAGGTCAACATGATCCATACCAAGGTTTTCAAGACTTTTGTTTATCATGCGCTCGATATGCTGCTGACCGCTGATACCCGATTCGATTTCTTCCGGAGTTCTGGGCAGAAATTTCGTTGCAATTACGACTTCATCACGCTTTGTAAAATCCCTGATCGCCCTGCCAAGAAACTGCTCGCTCGTTCCCGACTGATAACCGATAGCCGTATCAAAGAAATTAACTCCAAGCTCAAGTCCGCGCTTGATTATCTCACGAGAATGCTCCTCGTCCAGTGTCCATGAATGCTGTCCGTTCTGCGCATCGCCAAATCCCATGCAGCCCATGCAGATTCGGGATACGCTCAGATCTGAATTCCCAAGCTGTGTATAATTCATTTTATCACCTACTCAAATTAATCAAATACATCACTGTAATATACTATTGTAAAGTGTGGAGGCGTTGTCGCCTCTTGTATTCCAGTAGTAACTTGAACATACTTCAAACTGACTTGCCCACATATATGCCATACTCCAGACATCTCCGCCCGCCATAAGTTGACTGAACACATAAGGGTAACTGTTTTCCAATTCATATTCAAGATAAGAAAGCTGTTCTTCAAGAGAAGTATAGTCATATCCGTTAGCCGAACACCATAGATAAAGATTGTTATATCTTTCTCCATTCCATTGGCAAATACCATAGGAAGCAAGTCCGTTTACATCAATACAGAAAGCATTTGCATCACAGCCGCTTTCATCGAATAAGTTTGAAGCGATTGCCACAGCACTCTCAAACGGCATACCTTTATTTATAAAGTGTGAGCATATGTACTGCTGGTTACCATTCATAAAACCGTACTGCCAACTGTTATCCACAAAACCGTATGCAAAAGTGCTATTGTCAGTCTGAATATTAGTGCAGTAATCAAGACAAATATAACTGCCGTCAGCACATAATCCCCATACCGTACCGTCATAAGCTGTAACTGAGGATAAAACAGTAAATGAAGTATTTGCAGAAATACTGCCTATAACATTTCCATAAGGTGCATCTGTGATATAATTGCCAACTGCATAATCAGACTGCCATATATCTGCCGCACCTGCACTCATTACTGATACCGACGAAATAACTGCACCTGTTATAACTGCTGCGGTCAGTAACTTCGTAAATTTTCTTAACTTGTTTCTAAACATATTTTTTCCTTTCATCGTTCGTTGTCAGCTTTTATTTCTTCTATTTTATTCCATTTTCTTTTCCCAATATCGAATTGTAGAAAGTTCAAGACTATCCGCTGTTGTCTCTAACTCACGAATTTCTTCTTCTGTTAAAATTACGTTCGATGCTTGTGCTGCATCCTCAACATGATGAACCTTTGTAACGCCTACGATTGGAACAGTACCCTTTGCAATAGACCATGCAATTGCTACCTGTGCTGTATTGATATTATGTTTTATTCCAATTGACTTCATAACCTGTGTCAATTTTTCAATGTCCGGCATTATCGGATTATACGCTCTGCCTCTGTCGCTGTTTTCAGGAAATGGATTTTTAGTATTATAATTTCCTGACAATGCTCCCTGTTCCAGCACCATATATGAATAGAAAACGATGTCGTTTTTCTTGCAGTAATCCAGAATACCGCTTTCTTCGGAAGAACGGTTTAAAATGCTGTAATGGTTTTGAACTGCTGAGATTTTCAATCCAGCTTTTCCAAGAATTTCATTGGCACGAAGTATCTCTGCAAGGTTATGATTTGATACACCGATTTGTCTGATTTGTCCACTCTGAGCAAGAGGTATTATCATTGGTGTATACTTTTCTACATCCATAGGATTATGAATCCAATAAATATCAATTGTATCTGTATGCAGACGTTCTTTGCTTCCATTAAGCATATTCTGCATAGCGTCAGGTGTTTTATCTTCAATCTGGGGAGTGAATTTAGTAGAAAAAATCAGATTATCTCTTACTGTTTCTTTTGACAGCTCTCCAAGAATCTTCTCTGATGTTCCCATTCCATAGACAACAGCAGTATCCCACAAGTTAAGTCCTTTTTCGACAGCTGTTTCATAAACAGCTTTTAAGCTCTCAAGCGTGTAATTATCACCAAATGTGCCATCATTTCCCCAAGCCCATGCTCCCATTGCGATTTTAGGTATGTTATTCATATAAGAATTTCCTTTCTTATGATAATAATTTTTTTACTTCTGCATATGTTATTTCGTAAATGGACATATACACATAGTTTACATCAGCAAGCTTCATAGCTTCCTTTTGCTTGTCGGTTACAACAGTATAAGGATATATACCGAACATAAACGGAAAAAACGAATAAATAAAATCCTGTTTTTCCTGAATTGTCATTTTAGGGAAAAACTTATCAAGGCAATTCCTGACCTCTGTTAATGACTGACCATAAACTACCTTGAAATCAGCAAGGCGTTCAATACGACTGTTTTCTTCCATGTCATAGTGATTCATGGACATGATTTTCAGCAGATTTTTTCTTTCTTCAAGAGATTTTGCAATTGCATCTGCAAATTCCGAAGCAGTCATTTTTTCATTTTCATGCTGAATACATTTCAAATCATTGACCCACAATTCATATTCTCTTTGCAGCAGAGCAAGGAAAATTTCTTCTTTCGTCTGAAAATAATTGTAAATCGAAGTTCGTGTAAAAGTAGTGGCATTGCCTATCTCTTTAATGGTGATTTCCTTAAAACTCATTGTTTTGTACAGTTCTGCACAAGCTGAAATGATTTCATCTTTTCGTGCTGCTGTTAATTCTTTTGAACCCTTTGGCATTTTTTCTCCTTACTTAAACTGTTTTATTATTTTTGAACGACAGGCATTTTCCAATGACTTCGCCTGTTCTGAGGTATTCGTATGTTGGAAATTCAAACAGTACAGGTTTCAATTCATGATAATTTATCTTGCCTGATTCATTGAGATATTCTTCTTCAACATAGGTGTTGCTGATTTTACAGATAAAACTTTCAAATCCGTTTGTATTGTAAATATCCGCAACTCTGCATTCCATAACAAGAGGTGATTTCTTGATAACAGGCATACCATCATCTCCCATTTCATAATCAATAAAGATTACTTTTATCCTCTTTTACACCGCTGACAGCACCGCAATAATCAGCCTGCGGTAAAATACTTTCATTTACGATATTGATGGAAAGTTTCTGATTTTTCTTGATCGCACCGTTTATGAAATGAGCTGATGCAAGGCTTACCAGTACATATTCATGTCCGATGATACCAACGTGTGCAACAAGTGTCCATGTCGGATCGTTTCCATTCATTGTACCAATAACAGTAACAGGTGTAGGGTATAACGACAATTGTGAACCAATATTTTTCTTCATAACTGTATTCTCCTTTAGTTATATTGACACAGTGTCAATTGGATTAATTTTATTATACACATATTTTGACACAGCGTCAATATGTATTTTGAAATTTCATTAACAGAACACTCAATTTTCACCAAATCGTCACAAATGCTATCTTTTTTCACATAACAGAAAATGACAGCCGTAAAAAGCTGTCATTTTTTGTTATGATTTTTGAATTTTCGTTAAAGTTTCACGAATCACGAAAAGCGCTTTTTGAGGATCTGTAATATCAGAAACAGCCGTTTCAATTGGACAGAATTCCGTATTATCACGATTGCGAATTGAATTAACAAGCGTTCCATAAGTTACCGGAATATGATGATTTTCAAGAGTTTCAAGTGCGGATCGGCTGATAATGTTTGTGTAAATTTCTCTGGCATCAAGAAGCACATAGAGAAATGCCGCACCCTTTCCGATGACTTTATCTGCTGCTGAAAATTCCTTCAGACTTATGCCGCTGTCAAGCCATTCCAGAAGCGGAGCAACTCCACGTTTACGGCTTGTAAGCGTTTCAGTATCATTACAGCATACACAGGTGAAATCGCTGCTTTTCAGCAAATTTTCAGCGCGTTCAAGATCATTCATTGTCAGCCTCTTTCATTCTGTATACGGCAAGGGGAATTATAACAAGCTGGAGAATAATTCCGAAAAGTCCTGCTGTAATACTTGTAAAAACTACAGTCGGATTAACTACTGAATCAAACACATAAAAACCAACTGCAATTGCACCAGCTCTTACAAGTCTGCCTGCAATCTGAGCAATCAGAACCTTGGCAATAGTCGGAAGTTTCACAGCTTTAAGCAGTCCTGCACAAATTCCATAAACGCAAAGTTCGATCATCATAAACGGGAGCATAACACTTGACGGCATACCTGTCAGTGCAAAGCTAACAAGAGGACTGAGCAGACCTGCTGCTCCTGCGGCATAAGGACCTGCCAGAAGTCCAACAAGAATTATCGGCAGATGCATGGGAAGAAAAATCTCACCGAGCGATGTTCCCATACCCGAAGCTGCTCCGATCACATGAACGAGCTGTGGAAGTGCTACCGCTGATACCAGTGCAATGAAAGCACCGATCGTCTGTGTTTTTACTGAAAGTTTTTTACTTGTAATTGCTGTTGTCATAACATTGACCTCCTGAAATTTTTTAAAATATAAGATTTACCACAAACCCTGAAAGCAAAGAAAAAAGCATAACATATAAAATATACAATACGAAATTTTTAACGCCCAGAACGATTTTCAATGCGCCAAGATTTGTGATTTTTGTAGACGGTCCAGTCAGCATGAAAGAGGCTGCTGAACCGATACTCATGCCTGAATATAGCCACTGCTGTAGCAGCGGAATTGTACCTCCTCCGCAGGCATACAGTGGAACGCCTATTGTTGCCGCCATAAGTAATCCGAATCCCTCATTTTCAGAACCGAAAAGTCTCGCAAAATCGTCAGCAGGAACATAACGCTGAAATAATGCTGAAAGCAAAACTCCGAACAGAAAATAAAGTCCTGTAGCCCTGAAATTCCGTCCGATATTTTTCAGCAACCTGATAAATAAATTCGGATCTGTATCATGACTTGCACGTTCCGCAAATCCCTCAAAATTAAAGAAAGATTTTCCTTTATAAACGTATCTTAGTATCAGTCCGGCAGTAATTCCCATGATAAAACAGGTGATAATGCGAACCGCAAGGACTTCCTTTCCAAGCGCCATGCTGTAAATGATAAGCTGAGGATTAAGTAGAATAGAACTCATCATAAATGCCGCAAGCCAGTCATCACGAATGCCTTTTCTTGAAAATGATGCAGCAAGTGGAATCGTTCCATACATACAGAGAGGTGAAGCGATTCCGAGAATACTTGCAATAAAAATTCCGATAACTCCCAGCTTATGTTCGCTCATTTTCTGTACTGCACCATGAATTTTGTCCTTGACAAAAACTGAAATAACAGAACCGAGTATCATTCCGAGAATCCAGTACGGCAATATCTGTTTTAGCTGCACTATGAAATAGTACCAGACATAGACGAATTCACGTTTTATAATTTCATTCATCTAACATCACCAACTGGTATTGACGACTTCCAAGACCGATTTCATCAGCGTGTTCCAATGTGTGAAGTCCGTTTCTGGATTCGATACGCTTAATTAAAGCTGCTCCGTCCTCTGCACTGTAGACAAGGTCTATACACGCCTGATCCAAAGCAACTGGATCAGTAGATGAAAGTATGCCTATATCGTGCATATCAGGTTCAGCTGGATTTCCGTCACAGTCGCAGTCAACGGAAAGTCGGTTCATTACATTGACATAAGCGATATTTTTTCCGATAAAAATGTGATGTTAAAATGATTTCCCAGCCTCTGACTATCATTCTAAAAATGCGA
>JAIDNR010000029.1 GCA_029063695.1 Ruminococcus sp. | reverse complement strand
ACACCTATTAAGTCGTCGGGAGCGTCAGTTGTGTTTAAGTGACAGGTTTGCAGCACTTTCTGCTGTCGGAGCATTTATAAAAATTCCGATGCCGTTCTGCCCGATAACACTGCAAATTCTGTTTACTACTCTTGCAGGAGTACTTCTCGACGGACGAAATGGTGCAGTCAGTGTGGGAATATATGTTCTTCTCGGACTTATGGGTGTACCTGTATTCACAGGCGGAGGCGGTATTTCATATATCCTGCACCCGACATTCGGATTTCTTCTGGGATTCATCATCGGAGCATATATAACAGGAAAGATATGTCATTCAGGTGAGCCGACAATGAAACGGCTTCTTATCGGAAGTTTTGCGGGACTTATCCCGATTTTTTCCATTGGCACATTGTATGATATTGCAATTACTTTTCTCTATCTCAAATCAGATGCGGCAATATTCACAGTAGCATTCCAGTGCCTGCTTCCGCTTACATGGGATATATTTCTGTGCATATTTACAGCATTTCTTGGTAAGAGACTGATACCTGTAATAAAGAAAGAAGGGAAATTGGCATGAATATATTGACATTAGCCGACAAGATAATTAATGGTTTCCGACTTGACAGAAATTTTAATTATGATTTTCTGATTACTTCAAATCTTGCGGAGCTTTGTAACGGTGCGGACAAAATACGTTCTGCACTTTGCGGAAATCATGTTGAGTTATGCAGTATAATCAATGGAAAAAGTGGTAGATGCTCAGAAAACTGTAAATTCTGTGCTCAGTCTGCTCATCACTGCACATCAACTGATTCATACAATTTTTTAGATGAAAATAAAATAATTGACGAATGCAGATATAATGAATCAAAAGGAGTTCATAGATTTTCAATTGTAACAGCAGGCAGGAACCTCAGTGAAAGCGATTTCAACAAGGCACTTTCTGCTTACAGAAGCATGAATGACGGAAAAATCAAACTTTGTGCATCTCATGGACTTCTCACAGATGAACAGTTCAGACAGCTTCATAACGTGGGTGTTAGTCGTTATCACTGTAATATTGAAACTTCCGAACGATTTTTTTCTCAGATATGTACAACTCATACATATTCCGATAAAATTCTTTGTATAAAACGTGCGAAGAAAAACGGACTGAATGTATGTTCAGGTGGAATTATAGGAATGGGCGAAACATGGGCGGACAGAATTGATATGGCATTCAGTCTGTCAGAACTTGAAATACAGTCAATACCTATAAATTTTCTTATCCCTATAAAAAATACACCGCTTGAAAATGCACCGAAACTTACAGTTGATGATATTCTGCGTACTGTTGCAATATTCAGATTTATAAATCCTGTTGCAGCTATCAGAATTGCAGCAGGCAGGAATCTTATGGAAAATTCGGGTGAAATGACATTCAGAGCAGGTGCAAATGCAGCTATAACAGGTGATATGCTGACAACTACAGGAAGCTGTATTGAATCAGATGTGAAAATGCTTACTGAAATCGGTTTTGCAATATAAAAAAATTGAACCTGAGAAAATCAGGTTCAATTTTTTTATATACAGTTTGTGATTATTCAATGAGAAGTGCATTATACTGCTCCATAGTAATCGGTAATTCAGATGACTTAATTTTTTTAGCTTCTATAAGCTGAAGTGCTACAGCATCTGCACCCGTTACGCCGTCACCCGTATTGACAATATCGGCATTTACTGCACCTTGAGCTGAGAGAGCATATTCGTCGGGATTACCCATATGCTGAATAATAGCAGTAGCATCTGCAATATCAACCTGTCCGTCCTCATTTGCATCACCATACAAAACATGATTTGTTTCTGTGGACGGTTCAGTTGTCGGATTTTCAGATGGCTTGTCCTCAGTTATCGGATAAGTTTTGAGGTCGGGAAGTTCATCAAGTGTTATGCAGTAATCACTGTTGTAAATCTCAATAAGATTATCAACAGGATTATTCTGCTCGCTTGTAAGATAATTCATATACCATGGGCAGAAATAAAGCCATGATGCCTTATCGTTAATAAGATTTTCAAGTGATGGGATAGTATCGTTTTCTGTCATCGCAACCATTTTTTCACCGTCCGTACTCTGAACAAGACTATAGAAAGTAGATGAAATTGAACTGAGATTCGGAAGTCCGTCAGCAGCATTATATTTATCATATCCGACCATATCAACAACATCATCACCTGGATACCAGTCAGCAGAAGTCGGGAATGTATAACCTGTCCATACCCAGATTAAGTTATCAAGACCGTATTCATTTGTCAACTTGTCATAAAGTAAGCGGTAAAGCTGTTTACAAGGCTCTGCACCTTCTGCACCCCACCAGAACCATGCACCCTCTGCTTCATGGAGAGGTCTCCAGAGAATCGGTACATCAGCTTCTTTTAGCTTTGTAAGTTCCTGAGCAATCAAATCAATATCAGCAAGAAGTACTTCATTTTCCCATGTTCCCTCAGTCAGTGCATTGGTGATGCTGAAAGTTGTGAACGGTGTATTTCCTGTAGATTCCACATAAAATGCAGTTGTTGAGCTTCCTTTTTCCGTTGGTACGTTCCAATGCCATGTAACAGTAGCTATGCCATTATATTTATTTGTCCACTCAATACAGCGTTCTGGTGCATGGTCACGCCAGTCGGAAGTTGTATTATATGCAAGCAGGTCTATTCCACGAATTGCAGGCTGTTTGCCTGTAGTTTTAAAAATATACTCAAACTCCGCTTCATTATCTTTTATAAAAGTATCAGGGTCATTCCAACTGTTGTAGTTATGCTCACCACAATACTCCTGCTGTCCTGCAATTATATGATTTCCATAAGTATCGCAGAGATAGCTGTAAAGTCGCTTTGCAGAATCAGAAGCATTCGGATTTGAAAGTGTTCTTGTGGGTGAAAGATTGGTTAATTTATCGTCTGCAGGCTTCAATGTTAAGTAATCAAAGAAAGTATATCCCCAATATGCTTTCAGCTCAATGGTGTTTTTTCCTGCTTTGAGATTTACAACGCCGCCTGATGTTTCAACAAATTCAGGACTGTATGGAAAACTTACTTCACCCTGATTTACACCGTTTATATTAAGATACTGTACTTTTTTGTTAGGGTCGCTAGGTTCACAGTAACAGATTGAAAGTTCATAAAGTCCTGCTTTTTCAACATCAACTTCAACGCTTACGGTTGTACCCTTCTGGTCAAGATATGAAAATCCTTTTCCCGAATATCCCGAAAAGTCAGTATTTTCAGGAAAGTCCTCTATTTTCACGTCACCTGCTCCGTTGGAATGAATCTTTCCACCACTTGTTGAACCGTCCTCAAATTCATATTTAAGAACGTCCGTTTTTTCAGCCGAAGCAGGAATAAAGTTTAATAATGTTAAAGATGATGTCACGGCTAAAACCGCACCCAATAATTTCTTAAATCTATTCATGGTTTTATCCTCCTAATATAATCATTTAAGTATATTATACTATCTTCTGTTTCAAACCAAGGTCACTTTTTATTC
>JAIDNR010000289.1 GCA_029063695.1 Ruminococcus sp. | reverse complement strand
TTCCCACACCGTTTTCATACTGTGAGAAATCCTCATAATAAGACATATCGGGAATATCACGTTCAGCAATGAGAAAAAATTCGTCCGACGGAAAAACAGTTCTTGTACCGTATTCCGCAAGAAATTTTTTCTGAAATTCTGCGATAATGTCAATTGTATCCCCTGCCGACTTCTTATTAAAGCATTTAAGCGGATAAAGTCCCTCACGGTACTTTGTAACACCGACAGGCACAACCGCCATACTGGAGATATTTGGCATAAGACTGCCCAAATCGGACAAAGTGCGACGTAATTCGTCGCCGTCGTTA
Source organism: Ruminococcus sp. (assembly GCA_029063695.1). GTDB lineage: Bacteria > Bacillota > Clostridia > Oscillospirales > Ruminococcaceae > Ruminococcus. The sequence goes on along the minus strand of JAIDNR010000289.1, from coordinate 2,516 downwards.
AGTTCGGGACAACATACAATCTGACAATTAAGCTGTATACCGTTTTCCGCAAGCTGATAGATATATTTCAGCTTTTCCCCTGCAAATCTGTTGTACATCATCTTAACACGCAATTCAGGATTTGTTGTATGAACTGATACGTTGATATTTAGTTTCATTGCGATAATTCTGTCAATATCCGTCTGACTGAGATTTGTAAGCGTGACATAATTTCCCTGTAAAAATGAAAGTCGTGCATCATCGTCCTTGAAATAGAGTGTTTCACGCATATTCGGCGGCATCTGGTCAATAAAACAGAAAACGCACTTATTACTGCATCTCTGCTTTTTATCCATAAGAAAAGTATTGGCTTCAATACCCAAATCGTCATACTCGTCTTTCTGAATTGTGAAATTCAGGTTTTCGCCGTTACGGACAACATCAAGAAGAATATCTGTTTCCGCCGCATAGAACATATAGTCAAGAACGTCTTTTATTTCATGCCCGTTTATTCTTAAAAGAAAATCGCCCTCTCTCACTCCGATAATGTGAGCAGGAGAGTCGGAAATTACGTTTTTTATTTTAATCATAAAGCACTCCTGTAAATAAGAAAAAGGAGAGAAAGTGATACCTCCTCTCCTCCTCATGTATCGGAAATCAGCCGATTATTCTGCATCAAGGTTGAGAACCTTAACGCCCTTATAGAATCCGCAGTTCTTGCAAACCTTGTGCGGAGCTTTGAAAGCACCGCAGTTATCGCACTTGGACATTGCGGGTGTATCAAGCTTCCATACAGCAGAACGTCTCTTGTCACGTCTTGCCTTGGAAGTTTTTCTCTTTGGTACAGCCATTCTGGCACCTCCTTAATACGAGCTTCACAGCTCAGATGTTTGATGTTCGCAGGCTGATTCGTTCAAATCACAGCCGCACACCATGCACAGACCTTTACAGTCATCTCTGCACAGATTTTTTGTGGGAAGCTGAAGAAGCAAATCAGTCACTGCAATGTCATTCAGTTCAATGCTCTCGCCGTCCGCAACGATATACTCATCGTTATCGCCGCTTACAGAAGGAACGACAATATGGTCGCAGTTGAAATGATAATCTCTCACCATTTCTTTGAGACATCGGTCGCAGTTTATGAGTAGGGCGAAATCAAGTGTGAATTCAAGGTAAACCACACCTGCTTTATTGAAAATTCTGCCCCTGACGGAAACAGGCGTATCAAAGATACAGCCTTTGATTTCCGAAAGCTCGTCTGTCTGAATGTCATAATCAATACCAACGGATTCACCCGTGATACTGAAAAGCTGTTTTAAATTAATCTTCATATTAAAAAATCCTTAAAGAGCATTACAATCTTAATTATACACTAATTGACTGAATATGTCAATAGCAAATTGAGAATTTTTTGAAATTACTTGATGAACTGCTTAACATTCTCAGAGAGTTCGCTTTCATCAGCGGAAACAGTAAATGTGATAACAGAATCATCGCTTGTGAGCTTGTCTAACTTTTCAAGCATTGCACCGAAAGCCTCATAGTCTCTGCCTGCAATCTTGAAAATGCCATCAACGAAAATGTCCTTGATGTCATAGTTGCCAGCGAGCATACCTGCAACGAAGCCATAGAAAGAGTCAAGGCTATCAATGCTAAACTGCTCAACGTCGCACCATCTTACTCTGAAGCTGATAGAACGTCTAATGTTGTCACCTTTTTCGATGCAGACGATATTGCCGCTTGTGGACTTTACTGCATCATTAATCTGGTCAATAAGAATCTTTGTCTTACCTGTACCTTTTTTACCTGTGATAAGCTTAATCATTATTTTTCTCCTTCCGTCTTTAAAGACAGTATTATTTGTTTTATTTATTGCAAATCGGATTAACCGAGTTTTGCTTCAAGTTCAGCCTTTGCACCTTCATAACCGGGCTTGCCGAGAAGTGCGAACATATTTGATTTATAGCTTTCAACGCCCGGCTGATTGAATGGATTTACACCAAGAACATAACCTGAAACTGCACAAGCCTTTTCAAAGAAGTAAATCATATAACCGACGCTTTCTTCTGTTGTATCGTCAAGTTCAAGGATAATGTTTGGAACTCCACCCTCTGTATGAGCAAGCACAGTACCCTCAAATGCCTTGCGGTTTACGATTGACATATTCTGATTTGTAAGGAAATTAAGTCCGTCGAGATTTTCTGAATCGGGTTCAAGGAAAAGGTCTGTTTTGGGATTCCTGATGTCAACAACAGTTTCAAACATGATTCTTGCACCGTCCTGAATGTACTGTCCCATAGAATGAAGGTCAGTTGAGAAAGTAACAGAAGCAGGGAAAATGCCCTTATTGTCCTTGCCCTCACTCTCACCGAAAAGCTGCTTGTACCATTCGGACATCATAACGAAACTTGGGTCATATGAAACAAGCATTTCAACAGATTTGCCTTTTCTGTAGAGAATATTTCTGAGAGCTGCATATTTATAGCAGTCGTTATTGTCGAAATCAGCACAGAAATCTGCCTGAGCCTTTGCAGCAC
>JAIDNR010000288.1 GCA_029063695.1 Ruminococcus sp. | reverse complement strand
TAAGACATATTATTTTTAGCGTTTTTCTGTCTGTAACTAACTGCGTTTTCAGTGTATGTCTTTTTTTCTTACCGGAATAATATTTTCTCTGTTTTTTTGAGGACGTTCTATCGGCGTTTCAGTGGCATCTATAAGAATTACTTTATATTTTGCTTCACTTTTTAACAATTCTCTGCGTCCCGGCAATGAAAACGTCCCATCTTTTATCAGAACGTCTTCCACCCATTTTATCGCACGATATATGTTGCTTTCGTCTATTCCATAGCTTGATGCAATATGTGCATATGTTCGATATTCACGAAGATATTCCAGTGTCGCTAACAGTTGATTTTCTATGCTCAGCTTTGGTTTCCTCCCTCTTCTCCTGTGCTTTTCTACATAGCTTCTTTGTAATATTTCTACCATTTTTTCAAATGTTTTTCGCTTTACTCCTGTTATTCTTCGAAATTTCTTATCATTATATTCTTTTATTGTTTCATATTTCATATTTCTATTCTATCACTTTTTTCTTAATTTCGCAAGAGGTCTATTAAATAATCAATTCCCATACGATACAGATGCATTGCACCGACTCTGTCGTCATTTGGCTGATAATCGCAATTTCTACAGTGAAACAGGTGCATTTTTTTATTATGGTTTGTTTTTTCGGTGTGTCCGCAGTGCATTGTAAATCAGCTTCTGTTCCCAATCGTAAAAAGCTCAGCTTACCGTCTGATAGCAGTCTTTCAGTCTGACTTTTTCTGTTACAGTGCAGATTCCTGTTAAATCTTCTATAACAAAAAGAATATGCTTCGGATTATTGTGAACTGCTCATTGTCTAAAACTAATGGGTAGTTCACAATTGATTTCCGTGTAAGAAAGTAAGAGACAACGGCAGAATATCTTGACTTCTATAAGTTGAGATATTCTGCCGCAAATTAGATGAAAAATTGAGATTATTTTGCACCTTTCCTCATAATCACCGCACCAACCGTCTTAACCATCAGTTTCAAATCAAGTCCGATACTGCGAGTCTTTATATAGTGTATATCGCCTTCGACCCATTTGTCAAATTCCATATCGCTGCGTCCTTCGGTCTGACAAATACATGACAAACCGCCTTTCACAAGCAGTCTGTCCATCTGCTCTGGAGTATACAGCACAACCTCACGTGGAAGAGGTGGATGTGGTCCGATGATGCTCATATCGCCTCGCAGAGTATTATAGAACTGAGGCATCTCGTCAATTGAAGCCTACGAAGCAAACTGCCAATACGAGTTATACGTGGATCTTTGTCATTTTTAAACGCCAATCCATCTGATTTGTTCTCTTTTTGCACTTCTGAAAATCTCTCTTCTGCATCAATGCACATGGTTCGTAACCTATATATCTTGAACGACTTTCCCTTGTCATAAATGTAGATAATAAGTGCCACAATGCCGATTGGAATCGCAAAAATCGTCAATGCACCAACAGAAACGACAACATCAAATACTCTCTATTTTTTATTTCAGTTACCTGCATAGTGACTTCCTGCTTCAGAATTTATCCGATGCTGAATTGAGCTGAGCATCAGAATTTGCAATTGTTATGTTTTCTATAATCCCTTTCACATTACCATCCGTTTTTATTTTCTGTAACTTTAGCGGGATTTCCTGACATAAGTCTCAAAATAGCATTTTCGGCACAATTGACCGGAAGTCTCGATATAATGCTCCCTTTCCTTGACAGGAGTATCAACTTGTATATCTGTCAGATTACCGCACAGAATACATTTCTCATACTTCAACTGCTTTTTACCGGACTTTATCATCTCAATCATAATTTTATCAACCTTCAAGCGTTTTTTCTTATATATTCTTCATGAATATGAACATCGGATTTCTTCATGATGTCCGGCTTCAATTCAGCTCCGATAGACAGCAGCTTTTCGATTCTTTCCGTAGAAATCTTACCCTTCACATAATTCTTACGCTGTTCCGCATACCAACCGGACAAATATCTTTCGTTTGCCGTCCGATAATGATAAGGAATCTTGAGCGATTGTCCTTTAACAGCAAATGCTTTTGCAGCCTCGAACATTTCATTCCACAGATAATCTCGCATATTCCAGACCATACCGATTTCATTCAATTTCTGCACCTGCTGTTCAGAAAGCTGTTCCGTTACTGAAAACTTATAAAAACTTATAAATCAACTTTTATGTTTCATTCCTTGTTCAGCGTGTCCGCTTTTGATAAAATCTACTCACGTTTGGTATGACACTCCGAAGGCGTAAATTTCCGACTAACGTATCGGTACATATTGAACTGCATTTGTTTTTGCTATGCAATCAATTCTTTGTATCGCATTAAATTAACACTTGCCTGAAAATCCCTGTCAATAGTGTTGTGACATTCGGGACAGATATAGATTCGTTCTGAAAGTTTTAAATCTTTCTTCACATATCCACAGCAGGAACATAATTTACTTGACGGATAATATCCGTCAGCAGTTATAAACTCAATGTTATTCCGACTGCATTTATACTGTATCTGTCTGTAAAATTCATAGAAACACTGTTCCTGTACTGCTTCTGCAAGATGTTTATTCTTCATCATGCCCTTTACATTCAAATCTTCCAGAACAATAAACTTTGGTTTTCGGCTTACTATTTCAGAAGTAGTCTGATGCAGGTAATTATGACGAATATCTGTCAGTCTGTGGGTAATCTTTAAAAGTTTTCTTTCACTTTTTACAATATTGCATGTTTTACAGTAACATTCTCCTTTCTTGTTTTCTGAATATTTTTTAGATATTCTGCGTTGCAATCTACACTTTTTCTTCTTCAGTTTTTTGACTTTTTTACTTTTGTTTATATTTTTATAGACTTTTTTGTCAGAACATATCGCCAAATCTGTAATACATATGTCAATTCCGATTCCCTGATTTTTAGGCTTATCTTGGGATTCTTCATATTCAATTCCTACTGAAATCCAGAAATTGATTCCGTCGAAAGTAATTCTCGGATTGGAATATTTTGCATTTATTGGTATTCTGTTTGATTCTGCAAGTTTTATCAAATTGAATTTCTGCTTGTTTCTTTTCCTGCTGGTCGTAAGTTTTTCCAACCTTACATGAGTTTCCGTAAATTCAATCTTATATGTATCAGCATAAAAACTTGGTCTTGATTTTCTTCTGCTTTTGAATTTCGGAAACTCTGTAATACCTTTGAAGAAGTTCTGATAGGCCTTTACAGCATCTTTTATTGCTTGTTTCGGAATATTGTTGTTGTAATCATTCAACCACTTATATTCTTCTTCTAATTTCAAAAGAGTGAAGATTTTTCTCAAATCACAATCAGAAATGAATTTATTTCCTGATTCATAATTCAATGCCCAGTTGTATGCAAATCTCGCAAGTCCTGCACAGGCAAACAATTTCGTTTTCTGCTTGTTATTCGGACAGAGCATTACTTTTATGGTCTTAATCATTTTCTTGTAATACTAATCCCTAAAATTCAAATAGACAAAATCCAATCTCTACCGGTAATGCTCATAATGGTATGAGCAGAAAGATC
>JAIDNR010000287.1 GCA_029063695.1 Ruminococcus sp. | reverse complement strand
CTATAAATAAACTTTCAACAATTTGTGGAATTACACAATCAACTCTGAATAATATTTTCATAAGAGAAAATGCAAAACCAACTATCTCAACAATAAAGAAAATATGTGATGGTCTTGAAATTACTTTATCAGACTTTTTCAATACAGATTATTTCAATGCTTTAGAGCAGGAGATAAAATAATTTCTTAGTACAATTTTGGAGTAAATTTATGAATCGTATAAAATAGCTTCGCAAGGAAAAAAATATGACACAAATCAGACTCAGCATCGAGCTTGACATATCACAAGAAACTGTCAGTGCATATGAAAGCGGAAAGCATTTTCCAAGTGTTCAGATTCTTCTGAAATTATCAGAAATATTTAATGTAAGCTGTGATTATATTCTCGGCTTGTCAGATGTAAAATGTATTCAAAATGGCGGGGAGTATAATCCCGATGAAATTGCACTTATCTCATTATATCGTACATTGTCGCCATCTGAAAGAAAGATGACAAAAGCTTATATGCAGGGAATTTTTGATAAGTCCCATCAATTATAAATTTTGAGGTGAATTTTCAAATGATAGACAGTGATTTTTTCTTTATATGCGAAAAAATATCAGAACTGAGGTATGAAAGAGGTGTTTCAGCACGTGACATGAGTCTGTCTCTCGGACAAAATCAGAATTATATTAATAATATTGAAAACAAGAAAACCTTGCCTTCTGTCCCTATGCTTATTTATATCTGCGATTATCTGCATATATCTCCTGCAGAATTTTTTTCGGAAGAAGATTGTCCCATTATCTGCAATGACATTCTTCATACCGTTAAAGATTTAACTCCCGAACAGCAGTCACTTATTCTTAACATAGCAAAGGAATTTAAGAAAAGAAAGTGATTTTTGTATAACCTCACAATAATCGTCATGTAATTTTGTAGATAATGACTTTATAAAATCTGTTTACTTTTCCGCTTTTTTGTGGTAAAATTAATATATCTGATTAAAAAACGAAAGGATTTTATATAATGCCTATTACAGAATTACTTGAAAGAAACGCAAAGCTATACGGAAACGACGTTGCACTTGTTGAGGTCAATCCCGAAATTACTGAGACAAGACGTGTTACATGGCGTGAATATGAACTTATTGAGCCTAATCCCGAATGCTGTTACAGACGTGAGATTACATGGAAAGTATTCAATGAAAAGGCTAACAGATTCGCAAATATGCTACTTGAAAGAGGTGTGAAAAAGGGCGATAAAGTGGGAATACTTCTCATGAATTGCCTTGAATGGCTTCCGATTTATTTCGGTATACTCAAAACAGGAGCATTGGCTGTACCTCTCAATTTCCGTTATACTGCCGATGAAATAAAGTACTGTCTTGATTTAGCGGAAGTCGATGTGCTTATGTTCGGTCCTGAATTTATCGGACGTGTTGAGGAAATTGCCGAGGAAATAAGCAGAAACAGACTTCTTTTTTATGTCGGCGAGGGTTGTCCGTCATTCGCTGAACATTATGACAGTCATGCTGCTAACTGCTCGGGTGACGCTCCTGATATAAAAATTACAAACGATGACGATGCCGCTATATATTTTTCGTCTGGTACTACGGGATTTCCGAAAGCCATTCTGCATAATCATGAAAGTCTCGTGCATTCCGCAAAGGTTGAACAGAATCATCATCAGCAGAGCCGTGATGATGTTTTTCTCTGTATTCCTCCGCTTTATCATACAGGTGCAAAAATGCACTGGTTCGGAAGTCTACAGTCGGGAAGCAGAGCGGTACTCCTCAAAGGCGTTAAGCCGAAGTCAATTATCGAGACCGTTTCAAATGAAAAATGTACTATAGTATGGCTTCTTGTACCGTGGGCACAGGATATTCTTGATGCAGTTGATAGAGGCGATATAAATATTAATGACTACAATCTTTCACAGTGGAGACTTATGCACATCGGTGCTCAGCCTGTTCCGCCGTCTCTGATTTCACGCTGGAAAGAACATTTTCCGCATCACAAGTATGATACAAATTATGGTCTCAGCGAATCCATAGGTCCCGGTTGCGTTCATCTCGGAATGGATAATATACATAAAGTAGGTGCAATAGGCAAGGCAGGCTTCGGCTGGGAAGTAAAAATTGCAGACGAAAACGGTAATACCGTTGAACGTGGACAGGTAGGCGAACTCTATGTCAAAGGTCCAGGAGTTATGACTTGCTATTACCGTGACGAAAAAGCCACTGCCGAAACTCTTAAAGACGGCTGGCTTCTTACGGGTGACATGGCTCAGGAAGATGAGGACGGCTTTATTTATCTCGTTGACCGCAAAAAAGATGTCATTATAAGTGGCGGTGAAAATCTCTATCCCGTGCAGATTGAGGACTTCCTTCGTTCACACCCTGCGGTCAAGGACGTTGCTGTTATCGGTCTGCCCGATAAGAGACTCGGTGAAATTGCCGCTGCTGTTATTTCAATAAAGGACGGCATGACCTGCACAGAAGAAGATATAAATACATTCTGCCAGAAGATGCCGAGATACAAGCGTCCGCATAAAATTATTTTCGCTGACGTTCCAAGAAATCCCACAGGTAAGATAGAAAAGCCTAAACTTCGTGAAATTTACTGCGGTGAAAGTCTTGTTGCCGCACAGATTAAAAACTGATGAGACTTTTAAAGCTGATTTTAAAAATTCTGATATCTAACTTTTAGGGGATTTTTGTAACAAAAAGTGTAGTTGTCTACTTTTGAAAAGAAGGTGTTTTTTATGAAAAAACAAAATAGTTATAATCTTAATGATTCTATTTTGTCTATAGGAACAAAACACGGTTGTTTGACAATTTTAGATATGGGCGAGGAATATGCACAATTAGAACCTTACTTATCAAGTGCAGATGAAGAAGAAAAAGAATCTTTAATAAAAGAGAATTTATTATATGATTCCATTGCTAATGCCCGTATTAAATTTAAGTTAGGAACGCATTATAAATGCAAATGTAAATGCGGAAAAATCCATTATTATGATGCAACAACTATAAAAAGCAACCCTAAATATTGTTTTTATCCTGTACCTATCTCCACAAGATTTACATATAGCGTAAAAGCAAACAATGCGACATATCATAAGAAACAAAAATATGCTTATTTAGAAAACGTTATATTATGTGATAAGTCTGAATGTATGCCATCTAATGATTATTGCGACTATTACAATACTTACAGAACAAAGCAGTTAGCAAAAAAAGAAGAAAAATTGCGTTTGGAAATAGGGAAATTTCGTGAAAAAATAGATAATCTTCCAAGAGTAAAGGCTGAGAATTATGACATTGATTTTGTAGGAAAATATTATGAATCACTGTATATAGAAAAATGTTGTGATGATTATTTAGAGAACAAGCCAATGCCTTATTACTCTTATCCGTCAAGTATGGATTATAGTAAAAAGCTTAAACTTAAATCTGAATTTGAAATTTTGCGTAATATTATTACAGCAGAAGATTTTACAACAGATAAACAACTTTTTCCTATTATGCAAAATCTTAAATTTGATAGGGTACATAT
>JAIDNR010000286.1 GCA_029063695.1 Ruminococcus sp. | reverse complement strand
ACATTATACATCTTTATTATTGCCATGTCAATCTGACTAAAACAAAAGCGGTGCAAAATCAGTAATATTCACAAGTTTTCATCGAAATACTGCGGTTATTTGCCCGAAAGCACAAAAAATCCCGATAGTGGTTCACCATCGGGATTAATGTTTATCATATGAGCATTAAATCAAAATTATTCGTTGATAGCTGTAACAACGCCTGAACCAACAGTTCTGCCGCCTTCACGGATAGCGAAACGGAGACCTTCTTCAATAGCGATAGGAGTGATAAGCTCAACGTCCATTGTTACGTTATCGCCAGGCATACACATTTCCTTATCAGCAGGAAGTGTAACAACACCTGTAACGTCAGTTGTTCTGAAGTAGAACTGAGGTCTGTAGTTGTTGAAGAAAGGAGTATGACGACCGCCTTCTTCTTTCTTAAGAACATAAACCTGACCTGCAAACTTTGTATGCGGGTGAATTGAACCGGGCTTACAGAGAACCTGTCCACGCTCAACTTGGTCTCTTGTGATACCACGGAGAAGCGCACCAACGTTATCGCCAGCTTCACAGAAGTCAAGAGTCTTTCTGAACATTTCAAGACCTGTAACAACTGTGTTGAGTTTCTCTTCAGAAAGACCAACGATTTCAACAGGCTCGTTAACCTTAAGCATACCTCTTTCAACTCTACCTGTAACAACAGTACCACGACCAGAAATTGTCATAGTATCCTCGATAGGCATAAGGAAAGGCTTAGCATCGTCTCTCTCAGGGCTTGGGATATACTCGTCAACAGCATTCATAAGCTCAAGGATAGGAGCATAAGCAGGGTCATTGAGGTCATCTGGAGCTTCAAGAGCCTTAAGAGCAGAACCCTTGATGATAGGAGTATCATCGCCAGGGAAGTCATAAGATGAGAGAAGGTCACGGATATCCATTTCAACGAGTTCGAGAAGTTCTTCGTCATCAACCTGGTCAGCCTTGTTCATGAATACAACGATTGCAGGAACGCCAACCTGACGAGCGAGAAGAATATGCTCTCTTGTCTGAGCCATAGGACCGTCAGAAGCAGCACAAACGAGGATAGCACCGTCCATCTGAGCAGCACCTGTAATCATATTCTTAACATAGTCAGCGTGACCTGGGCAGTCAACGTGAGCATAGTGACGAGCATCTGTCTCATACTCAACGTGAGCAGTATTGATTGTGATACCACGCTCTCTCTCTTCCGGAGCCTTGTCAATCATATCATAAGCTTCATACTTAGCCTGACCCTTCATAGCGAGAGTCTTTGTGATAGCAGCAGTAAGAGTTGTCTTACCGTGGTCAACGTGTCCGATAGTACCAATGTTTACATGGGGTTTGGTTCTTTCAAATTTAGCCTTAGCCATTGGAAAATTCCTCCTTAAAGAAAATTCAGAAATCTGTATATATATTATATCAGATTATTTTGGAAATTGCAAGTGTTTTGGAGAAATTTTTGAAAAAAATTCCTCCACACACTATTGTTACATAATTTATAATTAGTTCTTGCTTCTGGAAGCCATAATCTTCTCAGCAATGCTTCTAGGAACTTCCTGATAGCTGTGAGGTTCCATAGTATACTGACCACGACCCTGAGTATTTGAACGGAGGTCGGAAGTATAGCCGAACATTTCTGAAAGCGGAACGAGGGCATCAACCTGAACAGAACCTGTTCTTGATTCCTGTCCCTGAATCTGACCACGGCGAGAACTGAGGTCACCGATAACAGTACCTGTATAATCATCAGGAACGATAACAGCAACTTTCATAACAGGCTCCATGAGGATAGCATTAGCCTGCTTAAGTGCTTCCTTGAATGCGATTGAACCTGCAATCTTGAATGCCATTTCTGAGGAGTCAACTTCATGGTATGAACCGTCATAAAGCTCAACCTTAACGTCAACAACTTCATAGCCTGCAAGAATACCTGATTTCATAGCACCCTGAATACCTGCATCAACAGCTGGGATATACTCCTTCGGAATAGAACCGCCGACAACAGCGTTCTTGAACTCGTATCCCTTGCCTGATTCATTAGGCTCAACACGGATTTTAACGTGACCGTACTGACCTGAACCGCCTGACTGCTTCTTGTACTTGTAATCAATATCAGCATTGCCCTTGATAGTTTCTTTATAAGCAACCTGAGGTGCGCCGACATTAGCTTCTACCTTAAATTCACGGAGAAGTCTGTCAACAATAATATCAAGGTGAAGTTCACCCATACCTGCGATGATGGTCTGACCTGTTTCCTCGTCAGTCCATGTCTTGAATGTCGGGTCTTCTTCTGCAAGTTTTGCAAGAGCAATACCCATCTTTTCCTGACCTGCTTTAGTCTTAGGCTCGATAGCGAGCTGGATAACAGGCTCAGGGAATTCCATGGATTCAAGAATTACAGGGTGCTTTTCATCACAGAGTGTATCACCTGTAGTTGTATTTTTAAGACCAACAGCAGCAGCAATATCACCTGCATAAACAGTTGTGAGGTCTTTTCTATGGTTAGCGTGCATCTGAACAATACGTCCGAAACGCTCACGGTTATCCTTGGTAGCATTGAGGACTGTATCGCCCTGATTTACTACACCTGAATAAACACGGAAGAATGCAAGCTTACCAACAAACGGATCAGTAGCAATCTTGAATGCAAGAGCTGAGAATGGTGCATCATCAGATGATGGTCTCTCTGTTTCTTCGTCTGTATCAGGATTTACACCCTTGATAGCAGGAACGTCAAGCGGAGACGGCATATAGTCGATGATAGCATCAAGAAGCTTCTGAACACCTTTATTTTTATATGAAGTACCGCAGGTTACCGGAACCATATGGTTTGCAATTGTAGCTGCACGAATGCACTTTTTGATTTCTTCCTGAGTGAGTTCTTCACCGTCAAGATACTTCATCATAAGTTCTTCGTCCTGCTCGGCAACGTGTTCAACCATATCGTCATGATACTGCTGAGCCTTTTCCTTCATATCCTCAGGAATTTCTTCAACACGAATGTCTTTTCCGAGGTCATCGTAATAGATGTAAGCCTTCATTTCAACAAGGTCAATGATACCCTTGAACTCGTCCTCAGCACCGATAGGAAGCTGAATCGGAACGGCATTACACTTAAGTCTGTCTTTCATCATGTCAACAACACGATAGAAATCAGCACCCATAATGTCCATTTTATTTACATAAGCCATACGGGGTACTTTATAGTTGTCAGCCTGTCTCCAAACGGTTTCAGACTGAGGTTCAACACCGCCCTTTGCACAGAGAACTGTTACAGAGCCGTCGAGTACACGGAGAGAACGTTCAACTTCAACAGTGAAGTCAACGTGTCCGGGAGTATCGATAATGTTGAGTCTGTGACCTGCCCAGTAGCAGGTAGTAGCAGCAGAAGTGATTGTGATACCACGCTCCTGCTCCTGTTCCATCCAGTCCATAGTAGCAGAACCCTCATGTGTTTCACCGATTTTATGGTTAACACCTGTATAGAAAAGGATACGCTCTGTGGTGGTGGTTTTTCCGGCATCAATGTGAGCCATGATGCCGATATTTCTGGTATTTTCAAGTGAACAATCTCTTGCCATAGTATCTTCCTCTCACAATGACGCTTACCAGCGATAATGAGCAAAAGCCTTGTTTGCTTCTGCCATTTTGTGTGTATCGTCACGCTTCTTGCAAGCACCGCCTGTGCCGTTGAGAGCATCGAGGATTTCACCTGCAAGTCTTTCTTTCATAGTTCTTTCATTTCTCTCTCTGGAGTACTTAGTAATCCAACGGAGACCGAGAGTTGTACGTCTTTCGGGTCTAACCTCCATAGGAACCTGATAAGTAGCACCACCGAGACGGCGAGCCTTAACTTCGAGTTCAGGCATTACATTTTCCATAGCCTCTTCAAAAACCTCCAGTGCGTCCTTGCCTGTTTTTTCAGCAATGATTTCAAATGCACCGTAAACAATCTTCTGCGCAACGCCTCTCTTACCGTCTAACATAACATAGTTGATAAGACGTGTAACAAGCTTTGAATTGTAAACAGGGTCCTGAATCAATTCACGTCTTGCGTTATAACCTCTTCTTGGCATTTCGCTTCCCTCCTTCATATATT
>JAIDNR010000285.1 GCA_029063695.1 Ruminococcus sp. | reverse complement strand
ACCATATATAGCATCGTTCCCTTTGTTTCCTTTGACAACAGAACCGTTTTCGTCAGCAACAAGCACATTATCTCCGTCAAGACCGCTGGTTGCATTGAACCCCGAATTTACAAGTTTCTGAATAAGATCATCGAGTTTATTGTTTTTGTAAGCTTCTCTGTATTCTTCGATAAATTCTTCGATTGAACAGCCCCACATATGACTTAAGGAATAGTTTACATTTATATATCTATCATATTTATATGTTTCTTTATATAATTTATAATATGCAGCTGATTTCTCGAAAATTTCCTTCAGAATAGAGTATTCCTCCTGATGCTCTACATATATTATCAACACTGTTTGTAAGATAGCATGAACCGGGTAAATGATTGAACTTCTGATAGTATCTGCAATTGCAATAAGTGAAATATCATTCACTAATGAACCATCACTGCTTAAGTCGTTAATAAGATATGGCACTCCAACCGCAATAGCTGAAAATAGCAGACGATTCGGAAAAAATCCACAAAGCTGTGTACATATATCCAAAGCATCATCATAAGAAAATTTTTTCTCTTTTAAGAATAAAACAAGATGACCGACAAGTCTTTCTATCATGTCTCTGTTTTCTATAATATCATTAAGCATATCGGATTCAAAATAAAATCCATCGTCAGTCTGATTCGGAAGAGCCTTAGGAAGAATACTAGAAATAAACTGAACAAGGTCTTTTGAACCACCCTCCAATGAAACAAGATATGTTACAAATTCGTTTATCATTGCGACACTTGATGCTTCTGATGTACTTACAAAAACAGGACTATTGTTATTTAAGAACAAACCGTTGTTGCAATAATTTAAAATAGGCTTGCTGTATTCTGAAATAGCATCGTATAATTCTCTCTCAACTTCTTTTCCGTAGCTTCTTATCATACGGAATAAAAACTCCCATATATTGCTTTCGTCAACTATTCCGTAATTAAGGCGATAAGCATAACTGCTGATGAGCTTAACCAAATGCTCATCATAACATAATCTTTCATAGATTGCCCTTGTCAGTTCAGTATCATTATATAGTCTTGTTACCAAATTATCAAAATCAGCCTGTGCAAAAAAACTGTTTGAAGAATGATTTTCCATAATACCGTCAACACCGAATCCCTCACAGAAAAGCTGATTTGAACCCGGAATCTGATACAGAAGAATGTGAACAAAGTCAGCAGCAAGCGAATAATTTGTAATTAATGATGCACGTTTTTCGATTCTTTGCGCCACATCTTCACGACGAAAGAAATCATCAGAAAATCCCTGTCCGTCAAAGCTTACACAACGAACTACATTATCACAGAGAAGTGCAGTATACATAGCTTTATTTGAACCTTTTGAATGTCCTGTAACTGTTAATTCAGTAAATCCTCTTTCAACCATTTGCATTGCAAAATCAAGTGCTTTTTCCTGAGGAGGAGTACTTTCACTCATAGCTGCATTAACATTATCTGCCCATTCTTCTTGTCCAGTTGTCCCTTTATATGCAATAATAGCTTCGTTTGTATCAAATCCGTCCGTAAAGCAGAGGGCAAGAGGAAAACGCTTACAATCAGTATTCCCTATTACAGGAGTTTCATGTATTTCAGCATAGCGAAGATACGGAAGATAATATGGTGAATCCTTATCGTATCTATCACTGTCGTCGTCGTTTTCATAGGCTTTTGAAACCCTTATGACTAAATCTTCAATGGGTATTTCTATGTTGTATTTCTGTCTGTAATCAGTTGCTGATACATAGCAGCCCTGATTATAGTCCCATACAAAAGCATGATAATCAGCAATACCAACATATTCGCCTGTAAGCTCATCTTTTACAGCAGCATGATATAAGTTGGGTGTTGTATACATATCTCTGAGCACAAGCCTTGAAATCTGATTCTCTGGATTTTTCAGATATGAGATAATCTTTACCCATTCTGTACCACTTATTGTTCCATCACATACTGATTCGTTGTATGCCATAAGCTTTACAAGAGCGGCATCGTTGAAATCTTTAAGAATTTCAGCAATAGGTGATCCTTCGTGATCTTCCATATTAATTTTGGAAAAACGATTGCTTATTCCTGCCGCCCTTGCAACTTCTTCATCAAGATACATAAGTTGTTCAAGCATACATAATTCTGCATCGGTTAAGTACATTTTTTAATCTCCTTAATATATTAATATTTTGAAAAATATTCTTCTATAGAATAAGTT
>JAIDNR010000284.1 GCA_029063695.1 Ruminococcus sp. | reverse complement strand
ATTTTTCTATAATGGAGGACAAAAATGGCTATCACAGAAGCAGTTGAAAACTATCTTGAAACTATATTGATTTTATCAAAGGCACAGCCCGATGTTCATGCTATTGACATCTGCTCATATCTTGGTTACTCCCGCCCTACTGTATCAATTATCCTGAAAAAAATGAAAGACGAAAACCTTGTTGAAGTAAACAGCGACAATCATATTACTCTTACGGAAACAGGCAGGGATATTGCCGAAAGAATTTATGACCGTCATAATACGCTGTCCGCCTTTTTCATGCTTTTGGGTGTAAAGAAAGACCAGGCTCTTGAAGATGCCTGCAAAATTGAACATGATTTATCCGATGAAACTTACTTACTTTTAAAAAAGCATTACCATGAACTTGCTGAAAAATCCTGATTTGCGGAGGTTTTATGAATAAATTCAAACGTTTCAGAAATGACTTTCCGACTTTTGTTTTCAAGAACTATAGTATATCGGAATCAAATGATACAATAAAAATTGATTATTTATTTGAAATTACAGGTCTTGCGGAATTTCACCCAAGCTGGAGTTTTGCAAAACACGAAAATTTCAGCGTAAAAAATGACCTTACTTTTGAACGTCTTGCTTTTTCTCTCGGTATGGCTGAAGCTGTAAGCTATTGGAAAGCGGTCTGCTCACCTGTTATGCGTATTGAATGCGGTGAACTTTCAGAAGAACAGATAAAATGGTGGAAAAAACTTTATTTTATGGGATTAGGCGAATTTTTCTATATCAACGGAATCAATACCGATATTGACAGTTTTGTTAATATTCAGTCCGTCGGAAAATTCAACAGTACGACTGCACCGGAACTCAGTGAACTAACAGGCTGTCTTGTACCTATCGGCGGCGGCAAGGATTCTGCACTTACTCTTGAAACACTCACTCGGGCAGGAATGAAATGCAGATGCTATGCCATAAATAAACGTAATTCAATAACCGCAACTGTCACAGCATCGGGACTTTCCGAAAATGCACTTATCACATCAGTACGCAATTTTGACCGTTCTCTTATTGATTTGAACAAACAGGGATACTTAAACGGTCACACGCCCTTTTCATCTGTTGTTGCATTTTCGGCAGAAATTACTGCATATATCAACCGACTGAAATATATCGTGCTTTCAAATGAGGACAGTGCAAACGAAAGCACAGTTGCAGGTCAGGACGTAAACCATCAGTATTCAAAAAGCTTTGAATTTGAACAGGATTTCCACAGCTATGAAGAAAAATATCTTCATACGGGTATTTATTATTTTAGTTTTCTGCGTCCGCTTGCGGAGTTTCAAATTGCAAAAATGTTCGTTAGTCACAGAAAATATCTGCCCGTATTCAGAAGCTGTAATCTGGGAAGCAAAGTCTCACCCGATATATGGTGCTGTAACTGTCCAAAATGCCTGTTTATCTGCCTGATACTATCGCCGTTTCTCAGTCATGCTGAACTTACTGAAATATTCGGCAGAGACTTACTTAATGATACTTCTATGGAAAAATATTTCATTGAACTTATAGGTAAATCAGAACATAAGCCTTTTGAATGCGTCGGAAGCATTGACGAAGTGAATCTTGCTGTATCTCTTGCAATAAGAAAATATCTTGATGAAAATCAGGAACTGCCTTTCCTGTTCGTAAAATATATGGATATGGGACTTTATTTTCCAGATACTGTTGATTCACACAATGAAAAAATATGTAAGGGATTCAGTGAAAATAATCTGCTTCCAGATGAATTTAAAAATATTTTAATTAAAGAAATGGAGAGACTTCTTTGAATAAGTTTGTTGAATATATAAAGAATTATACTGAAAACAAGTCTGTCTGCATTTTAGGTTTCGGACGTGAGGGAAAGTCTACCTATAATATATTGTCAAAGTATTGTTTGCCCTCCAGAATTGCTGTTGCTGATATTAATAAAATAGACGGTCTGCCGGAATCCGTTGAACTTATTTGCGGTGAGAATTATCAGAAGTCACTTGATAACTTTGATTTGGTATTCAAAAGTCCCGGAATCGTACTCGAAAAACAGCCGTCCGAACTTAAATGCCTGATAACTTCCGAAACACAGGTATTTTTTGAGGTGTACCGTGAGCAGATTATTGGTATCACAGGCACCAAGGGAAAAAGTACCGTCACTTCCCTGATTTATCATATTCTGAAAGAAAACGGTAAGGATTGCAGAATTGCGGGAAATATCGGTATACCTGTATTTGATATAGCCGAAAGTATGACTGATAAGACTATTGTTGTCTGCGAACTGTCATGCCACCAGCTTGAATATATGACCGTTTCACCTGAAACTGCTGTATTTCTGAATCTCTTTGAGGAACACCTTGACCACTACGGCACTATGGAACGTTACTATAATGCAAAGAAAAATATCTATCTCCACCAGAAAGAATATGACTGCCTGCTTATTAACAGTGACATTGCCCCTAAAAATTCGCCCGAACTTTCGCAGTATATCTATGAAATATCTGCTGAAAATACTGAATCAGAAATTTACGTCCACGACGGAATCATTAAACAAACTGACCATGAAGATTATGTAATCCCAACTGATAAAATCAAGTTGCTTGGTATCCATAATCACTATAATATAGCCGTTGCTTATTTTATAACAACTTTTTATGTTGAACCTGAAGAATTTGAAAATGCTCTTTGTACTTTCAATCCACTTGCTCATCGTCTTGAATATGTTGATACTGTGGACGGAGTACGGTATTATGATGATTCTATTTCGACTGCCTGTGCTACTGCTGTTGAGGCAGTGAAAAGCATACCGAATGCAGCTACTGTCTTAGTCGGCGGTATGGACAGAGGTATTGACTATACAACTCTTGTCGATTATCTGAAATCAATGGATATTAATGTAATCTGCATGGAGACTTCGGGAAAGCGTATCTATGATATGTCTGAATCTGCACACAATTTCTATTATGTTCCGCATTTGGAAGATGCAGTAAAACTTGCAGCGGAAATCACTCCGTCGGGAAAAAGCTGTGTTATGTCACCCGCTTCGGCGAGCTATGGTATCTTTAAAAACTTTGAGGAACGTGGAGACGTTTTCAAATCGCTTGTTGACAGACTGAAAGAGGAAAAATAAATGAAATACAATACAAATGACCCTGAAGCTGTTGAAATCAGAAAAAAACTCGAAATTCTTGATGTACAGCTTAATGATGTTATCTCAATTGAGGAAGTCAGGAAGTTTGAGGCAGAAAACGATGTGAAACTTCCTGATGACTATGTATGGTTTATAACAAATGTCGGCAACGGTGGCGGACTTTATTGTGATTATCGTTA
>JAIDNR010000283.1 GCA_029063695.1 Ruminococcus sp. | reverse complement strand
ATCTTTGTGTAAATTATGATTCCGAAATGACTTGATATAGTTGCATTTCTATGGTAAAATACATTACAATGGAAGAGCAATCTCAATTAAAAAATCGCCCCAAGGGGTGTTAAAAATAAAGTTTCAGACCTGATTTTCAGGTCTTTTTTCATGCCGGAACGGAGGTGAGTACAATGGCAAGATTCAAACCGACACGATTCATGGCTGAGGATTCAAAATACAGCAAATCGGCAGCGGACTATGCTGTCAATTTTATTCAGTGTCTATCCCATACCAAAGGAACATGGGCAGGCAAGAAGTTTGAACTGCTCGACTGGCAGGAGCAGATTATCCGTGACCTGTTCGGTATTCTGAAACCTAACGGCTACCGTCAATTTAACACGGCATACATCGAAATACCAAAGAAAAATGGCAAGAGCGAGCTTGCGGCGGCAGTCGCACTTCTGATGACCTGCGGTGACGGCGAAGAACGTGCAGAGGTTTATGGATGTGCTGCTGACAGACAGCAGGCTGCTATTGTTTTCGATGTTGCCGCCGATATGGTGCAAATGTGTCCTGCACTGAACAAGCGAGTAAAAATTCTGACTTCACAAAAACGTATTGTTTACACGCCGACTAACAGCTTTTATCAGGTGCTATCCGCAGAAGCCTACTCCAAGCACGGTTTTAACATTCACGGTGTAGTTTTTGACGAGCTGCATACACAACCTAACAGAAAGCTGTTTGATGTTATGACAAAGGGTTCAGGCGATGCGAGAATGCAGCCGCTGTACTTCCTGATTACGACTGCTGGAACGGATACCAACAGCATCTGTTACGAGGTTCACTCAAAGGCAAAAGACATCATTGAGGGCAGAAAGCACGATCCGACTTTTTATCCTGTCATCTACGGTGCAGACGAATCGGAGGACTGGACTTCTCCGAAGGTGTGGAAAAAGGCAAATCCGAGTCTTGATAAGACAATCGGAATGGATAAGGTCGTGGCTGCGTGTAATTCTGCAAAGGAAACTCCCGGCGAGGAGAATGCTTTCCGACAGCTTCGTCTGAATCAATGGGTAAAGCAGGCTGTCCGCTGGATGCCGATGGAAAAATGGGATAAATGCAAGATTGCTTTTAATGAAGATGACCTTGCAGGACGTGTCTGCTACGGCGGTTTGGATTTGTCGTCAACTACCGATATTACAGCGTTTGTGCTTGTTTTTCCGCCGATTGATGAGGACGATTTTTACTATGTTCTGCCATACTTCTGGCTTCCCGAAGATACACTTCCGCTGCGTGTTCGCCGTGATCATGTTCCATACGATTTTTGGGAACGGCAGGGCTATTTGAAAACCACAGAGGGTAACGTTGTTCACTATGGTTTTATCGAAAACTTCATTTATGAACTGGGTACAAAATTCCACATCAAGGAAATCGCATTTGACCGCTGGGGGGCTGTACAGATGTCGCAGAACCTTGAAGATCTGGGATTTACACTGGTGCAGTTCGGACAGGGTTATCGGGATATGTCACCGCCTACCAAGGAACTTATGAAGCTGACGCTGGAGCAGAAACTTGCCCACAACGGTCATCCGGTTCTCCGCTGGATGATGGATAACATTTTCATTAAGCGTGACCCTGCCGGAAACATCAAGCCGGATAAGGAAAAATCCACGGAGAAGATTGACGGTGCGGTTGCCTTGATTATGGCTCTTGACCGTGCTATTCGCTGCGGATGTGTTTCTGAGGATTCAATATATGATTCGAGAGACTTATTGATTTTGTAAGCCTGATAAATTGTAATTTGTCGTCTAATTCTTTTTATATTCAAATAAGCGATATAGCTTTTTCGAGAAACTACCTGCGTAAAGCTTTGCAAAAATGAACTTTTCAAATCCTTTTAGCTCGTCTATGTATTTTTGAGGTATCATCGTGTGTTCTTTTTCAAAAGCAAGCTTTTCACTTTGATAAGCCTGGGGGGCATCTATGCCATAAACCTTGGTAACACCTACATCAATTATCGGGTTTCTATGCTTCGACATTTTTGCGGCAAAAGAAGTATAGCAATCCACTAAAAGTGCAATCTTTTCAAAATGAAAACACAAACTATCTATCAAATTTTGCATTTCCTTGATGGTCAAGTACATACTCACGCCTTCCATAACAATAATGGCAAATTTATTTTCCTTAATATTTATCAGCCATTCGCAATCTCTTGCATCGCCTGCAATCATTTGATATTTGGCTGATTCGGTATAGTAGCGTTTTCTTTCTTCAATAACCTCAGAAAAATCTACATCGAACCACTTATGTTTTTCTGTTCCGACTCTTATAGATCTGCTATCCATTCCGCAACCGATATGAATAACCACAGCATCCTGTAAATCTGTAATTTTTTGCTTTAGCCATTCGTCAAATACAGCAGAACGAATTCCCATATAGTAAGCAAGCCATTTAGACTTTGATTTTCCCTTAAGTGGAAATCCCTCCGCTTCCCAAATTTCTTCTGCTTTTTTATCCTCAAGGAACAATCTTTTTTTGCTTACATAGGATTTTCCATACAAAGGGATATATAATGTCTTATTCACATTATTCATATAT
>JAIDNR010000282.1 GCA_029063695.1 Ruminococcus sp. | reverse complement strand
CACAGGTTAGTAAGATTAATTATAAGTATGACTGCAATGACCGCAAAAACCAATGCTATACCGAGCCACCATTTGTTGACATAGAAAAAGTCACCGATTTTCTGAAAAAAGTTTCTTTTGACTACAACTTCCTGTTCTTCATGAATAGCTTTACTTTCTTCAATGATACCTTGTTTAAGACGGATAAGCTCCAAACGTTCGGCTTCCAGACGTTTATCATGCTCTTCCTGAGCTTTGCGTCTTTTTTCAGCGATAATACGCTCACGCTCCGCTTCTTTCAGACGTTCTTCCTCAGCGGCTTTTTCACGCTGTTCTTTGGATACCTGAAATATGCTTTTCGTCATATGAAGCTTGTCGTTTTCAGGAACATTATCCTGCCTTTTTTCTTTGTCACTCAATTTTTATTCCTCATCTTCTTTGGTAGGACGACCGCTGTTGGCAGGAATCGGCTTCATTGTCGGGAATAAAAGTACGTCTCTTATAGAGGCACTGTCAGTAAGGAGCATGACAAGTCTGTCAAGACCGAATCCGAGACCACCTGTGGGCGGCAGACCGTATTCAAGAGCAGTAACAAAGTCCTCATCAACTTCTGCATTTGCACCCTGTGCACGTTTTGCCTCAACCTGCTTGACAAAACGTTCTTTCTGGTCAATAGGGTCATTGAGTTCAGAGAAAGCGTTGCCCATTTCACGGCAGTACATAAAGTACTCAAAACGCTCAGTGAATGCAGGGTCAGAAGGCTTTCTCTTTGCAAGAGGTGAATTTTCAACAGGATAATCATAGATAATAGTCGGCTGAATGAGTTTATCCTCAACAAAAGCATCAAAGAATGCAATAAGTACATGACCTTTTGTTGCATTTTCACCCTCTTCAACTTCAACTCCCTTTTCCTTTGCACAGGCACGTGCAGCGGCATCGTCTGCCCAGTCATTGTAGTCAACACCTGCATATTTCTTGACTGATTCAGCCATTGTAAGACGTTCCCAAGGCTTGCCGAGGTCGATTTCAACACCCTGATAAGTGATTTTAGAAGTACCACATACATTTTCGGCGATAGTTTTGTACATATTCTCAATTAAGTCCATCATGCCGATGTAGTCTGTATATGCCTGGTACATTTCAACAGTAGTAAATTCGGGGTTGTGGGAAGTATCCATGCCCTCATTTCTGAAAATACGTCCTACTTCGTAAACTCTGTCAAATCCACCAACAATAAGTCTCTTTAAATAGAGTTCAGTCTCAATACGCAGATACATTTCCATGTCAAGAGTATTGTGGTGAGTAATGAACGGTCTTGCAGCTGCACCGATTTCAAGAGTATGAAGTACAGGAGTATCAACCTCAATATAGCCAAGATTGTCAAGATAGTTTCTTACTTCACGGATAATCTGACTTCTTTTTACAAAAGTATCTTTGACTTCAGGATTTACAATAAGGTCAACGTAACGCTGGCGGTATCTCATATCTAGGTCTTTGAGACCGTGCCATTTTTCGGGCAACGGAAGAAGTGATTTTGAAAGAAGCTGTATTTTCTGTGCATGGATAGAAATTTCGCCTTTTTTCGTTCTGAAAACAAATCCCTCAACACCAATAATATCGCCGATGTCCCACTTTTTCTTAAATTCCTTGAAAAGGTCTGCACCAACGTCATTTGAACGTACATAAACCTGAATACGGTCAGTAGCATCACGCACATCAATAAAGTTAGCCTTGCCCATATCTCTCCAGCTCATGATACGTCCTGCAATGCGGATAGTATTTTCTTTGAGAAGTTCAAGTTCCTCTTGTACTTTTTCTTCATCACCGTTTGCAGACGCAATAATTTCGGCTTCTTTGACTTCATATTCAGCCTTTAAATCAGCCGCCTTGTCCGTAACATCATACTTTGTTGTCTGATAAGGGTCAAAACCGCCTTCACGGAGAGAGGAAAGCTTATCAAGACGGTCCTTCTTCAGTATATTAATATCCTGCTCCTCAACAGGAGAATTTGTCTGATTCTTGCTCATTTAATAAAACGTCCTTTCGGAAAAATTACTTTGAGATGTCAATAACCTCGAAACGAAGCTCACCGGCAGGAGCTTCAACAATAAACACATCGCCGACTTTCTTCTTCATGGCAGCTTTGCCGATAGGTGATTCATCGGAAATTTTACCCTCTTTTACATTTACATGGTTAGTTCCGACTATGTTGAAAGTCTCGATTTTTTCTGTGCCAACTCTTCTGATTTTTATGATTGAACCCATGCCGACTTCATCAACAGAAATATTTGAATCCTCAATAATATCGGCATTGTCAATTGTATATTGGAGTTCGGAAATCTTAGCTTCAAGGATAGCCTGTTCATTTTTAGCTTCATCATATTCGGCATTTTCCGAAAGGTCTCCGTAAGAACGTGCAACTTTAAGACGTTCCGCAACCTCTTTACGTTTATTTACTTTAAGGTCATCAAGCTCAAGAACGAGCTTTTCATAGTTTGAACGTGACATTTGCTTTCCCATAAAAAAC
>JAIDNR010000281.1 GCA_029063695.1 Ruminococcus sp. | reverse complement strand
ACAAGAAATTCGCCGATGACTTCAAAAAGAATGGCAAGGACGTTGTTCAGGCTATGCTTGACAAAGGATTTGATTTTTCTGAAATTGTGGACGGTTTCGGACTGACTGTTTCTGATATGTTCAACATCTGGGATAAAGATTTTCTGAAAAAAATTCAGGCAACCTTTGACAAAAATTTTACTGAAAGTCTTTCTGACTGGGCTGAAAAAAGCGATATTGCACTGGCTGAAATTTTCGGCAAAAATATGCAACAATATTTGAATCAGTATAAATATCAACAGAAAGTAAAAAGTGGTGAAACAAAGCCAAACAGTGATTGGGACGCACAGTTATATAACGGAGGAAAAGGCTATTATCCGAGCAGATTCGCAACAGGCGGCTATATTTCGTCGGGAAACAGAGCGATTGTTGCAGAAGCGGGTCCGGAACTGCTCGAAGTCATGAACGGCGGTATCAGGGTTACTCCGCTGCGAGGTAAGTCAGTAGGTGAAACAGTCTCAGGCAGTGAATCAAGTCCGAAAAATTTCTATAATACATACAACATCAACAATCCAAGAATATCGGGGTACAACGATGTACGTACAATTGCACAGGAATTAGCTTCTGAACAACGCAGAATCGAAAGAGGACGTGGTCTTTAATGAGCTTTTTTACTTTTAATGATTACAATTCGTCAGATAATTTAATTATCACTCAGCCGATAATCCGTCCGTCATGGTCTCAGGAGATGAACGAATTTCCGACAGGCTCAACGTCGAAAATTATCCAGTTTTCACGGACGTACAGCAATTCACCGATTGAAATTTCCGCTGTAATCAGGAATACTTCACAGGAACGTCTGAGAACGCTTTACAGTGCTGTCAGGGGCTTCGGGAAATTAGTAATATCTTCATGTCCTGATGAATACATGAACGCTGTAGCAAGCGTTCTACAGCCTTTGGCGGTAGCAATGACAATGGCAGAACTGAATATTACATTCACTTTGCTTCCGTTTGCCTATGCGACAAATCCTACAATTGCCGACTTTTCGTCGGATTACATAGAAATTCAGAATAACGGAACAGTCTTTTCAGCTCCCGAAATTCGTTTTGTGCCGACAACTGCTGGAGATGTCGTGCTTGATGTTAATGGCAGTCAGTTCACTGTGAAAATTACTGAAAATCTGGTGAATACTGATATAATTGTTGACTGTGATGCAGAAGTGACTTATTACGAAAATAACGGCGAAAAAATTTCAATAAATAATCAGACTTTCGGGAATTATCCGCTTCTGGCAACAGGTGAAACGTTTGTAAGTTACACGGGAAATGTCGTGAATACAAGTATAAATGTCAGAGAGAGGTACTATTAATGGCTTATACCGAATATCCCGAAAAAGCCGAAGAACTCGGAAAACTCATCAATACTGAGAGGACAGCAAGAGGGCTGAAACCATTGTACTGTGTGCCACATCTCAATAAATGTGCAATGATTCGTGCTTCTGAAGCGTCGGTATACTGGTCTCATACACGTCCTGACGGGCGAAATTGGTCCTCAGTAATTGACTTGGACATTGTAGACCTTGCTCATTATAGTGAAAACCTTGCTGCCGGTTCGGAAACAGCAGAAGCAGCACTGAATCAGTGGCGGAATTCTCAGAATCACTGGAATGCCATTATCAGCGAATATTACACCCATATCGGAATTGGAATTATTTACAATCCGAATGGTGTAAACGGGGTGCAATGGTTCTGGTGTACAATTTTTACAAGCGATTTTCGTGGCGACGATTACAAATACGAAGGACAGTACCTGCCGGGAGAATACGGCGGCGGTACAACGGAAATAAGCTGTATTGATACAGAAACAGGCAGAAATATCACCAAAATTTCAATAAACATTTACAGTCGTGACACTGAAAAACGCGATTTGTCAGGTGTAAGAATCACCCAGAATGACAGCAGTATTGACTATGAGATTTCGTCGGACAAGTCAAATATATGGTTTACTACAGGCAGTTATCCGTCAACAGTTTCAAAAATTCCGACAGGTACATATTACGTGGAAATCAGAAACGCTCCCAACGGATATTACAGTGATTTTCTGAATACATCATCTTACTATTACACCTATTTTACGATAAAAACCGACGGAACATCAGACAAGGACAATATCACACTGAATCT
>JAIDNR010000280.1 GCA_029063695.1 Ruminococcus sp. | reverse complement strand
GTGCTGGTCTACTTTATGATGAAACACTTAAAAATCTTTCTGCTGAGGAAATCTATGACATAATTATCACAAATATCAGAAAAAATTCAAAGCTTGAAACTTTCAGAGGTTATGGAAAATGTGATATTCTTGACAAAGGATATGCGGAGTCTAAATTACAGCCGACTTCTCTTGATGATTTCTGTAAAAGTGCATTGCGAAGCGGTCTTGAATATCATCTGGGCAACGGACGTGGTACAATTCCGGCAGGACTTATCGAAGAAATCAGGGCATTATCCGTTCCGCCCATTCCTTGGGACGTTGAACTTGCAAAGTGGTTTGATATACATTTTGCTGCTATTGAAAAACGTCGTACTTACGCACGTCCAAGCCGTCGGCAGAACAGCACTCCCGATATTCCGAGAGCAGGCTGGCATACACCTGAAATTCCCGAGAACAGTCGTACTTTCGGCGTTATCATTGATACATCAGGTTCAATGAGTGCAAAACTTATCGGACTTGCACTGGGTGCAACAGCAAGTTATTCTGTTTCAAAAGATGTACCATTTGTAAGAGTAATTTTCTGTGACGCTTATCCTTATGACATCGGCTATGTTTCTCCTGATGATATTGCAGGTCGTGTTGAAGTCAAAGGACGTGGCGGAACTGTTTTACAGCCTGCTGTTGAACTTCTTGAAAAAGCAAAGGACTTTCCGAAGAAAGCCCCGATACTGATTATTACAGACGGTGAAATTGAGTCAGATTTAAGAATAAAACGTGAACACGCTTTTCTGATTCCGAAAGGAAAATATCTGCCATTTCGTCCGTCAGGAAAAGTATTCTGTTTCAGCTGAATTTTACATTGAATGCATTTATTCCCAAATATACGGCACTTTTGCCGAGTTCTTCCTCAATTCTCAGAAGCTGATTATATTTTGCCGTTCGTTCGGAACGGTCAGGTGCACCTGTTTTAATCTGACAGGTATTCATTGCAACTGCAAGGTCAGCAATTGTTGTATCAGCTGTTTCACCTGAACGGTGTGAAACAATTGCAGTATATCCTGCTTTGTGTGCCATTTTTATCGCTTCGATAGTTTCGGATACAGAGCCAATCTGATTGAGTTTTATGAGAATTGAATTGCCTGCTCCGATACTTATTCCTTTTGCAAGTCGTTCTGTATTTGTTACAAATAAATCATCGCCCACAAGCTGTATTTTACTGCCTGATTCTTTGGTAAGAACTTTCCATCCGTCCCAGTCATCTTCATCAAGGGCATCTTCAATGGATATAATCGGATATTTTGAAACAAGTTGTTTCCAGTGTGAAACGAGTTCGGCAGAAGTAAATCTTTTCTGTGATTTAGGCAGGATATATTCACCTTTTGTATTGCCTTTCCATTCGCTTGATGCGGCATCTAGGGCAATCATGAAATCTTTTTCCGGCGTATATCCTGCCTTTTCCACAGCGTCAAGAATATATCTGATTGCTTCATCATCACTTTCAAGATTCGGAGCAAATCCGCCTTCATCTCCTACAGAAGTTGCAAGTCCGTTTGATTTCAGAAGTGATGCAAGTGAATGAAAGACTTCTGCACACCATCTGAGTGCTTCTCTGAATGAAGATGCACCGACGGGCATAATCATAAATTCCTGAGTATCAATAGTATTTGCTGCGTGTGCTCCGCCGTTCAGTATATTCATCATAGGAACAGGCAAACTTTTTCCCTGAATACCGCCGAGAAATCTGTAAAGCGGAATATTCATGGCATGAGCTGCGGTTCTTGCGGCGGCAATTGATACAGCAAGTATCGCATTTGCACCCAGATTTGACTTGTCATTTGTACCATCAGCGTCAATCATTGCCTTATCGACAGCATAAATATCAGAAACGTCCATACCAACAAGAGTATCATTTATGACGGTATTGATATTATCAACCGCTTTCAGCACACCTTTACCGCTGTATCTCGACTTGTCGCCGTCACGGAGTTCAAGGGCTTCAAATATGCCCGTAGATGCACCGCTCGGAACTGCACCTCTGCCGACTGTTCCGTCCGTGAGAGTAATTTCCGCCTCAACAGTGGGATTTCCTCTTGAATCAAGAATTTCCCTGCCGATAACTTTTTTTATTTTCAGATAATCCATGTATGACAACTCCAGTCTTTTTCTTTTATTATTCCACACAAAGACTGTTATTATACATGGAATTTTATTATCACAGATTTAATTTGCAGTGAACTTTTTTCTCATCTCAATCATGTCAAAAACATCAACTTTTCCGTCACTGTTAATATCAGCAACAACTATTTGAGAAGATGAAAGCTTTGTTGATGCAAGCAGGTAATTTTGAAGTGAAACCATATCGGCAATACAGATTTCACCGTCTCCGTTTATATCTCCTGCTATAGGTTTGTCTGTTATAGATTCAGAATAGTCGGTTATATTGATTTCGGGAATATACTGTCCGTTTTCAGCAGATATGACAAGTTTCTTTTTTGAATCGTAACGACCGTAGTACACAAATTCCGTTTTTCCGTCGCCTGTAGGTTCAAAAACAGAATAGTCAAAAATATCATCGCAGCCGAGACCACTGGAAGTATATCCCATTTCTATCAATCTGGAATTTCCTGTAAATTCAGGTAGTTGTGCGGTTTCAATCGGTTCATACGGAGGATAATCAAGAAAGAACTGTTAACAGTCTTTTTTGTCATCTGTTTCATAAAGATAGTCAAAATAAGTGAAGTAGCAGTCCGACGGAAGATAACCGTTAGCAAGACTGTAATATTCGCCGTAATAGTAGTCGTCGAATCCGATAGGAGAAAACTGGTCAAAGCATACTATGCTTTGACACTTTTTGAGTTCTTCAACAGTTTCTCTGTCATATCCATTATAATCCTGTTTATGTTCAACACTGATTGCTTCGTCTTTTTTTGTAACAACATAAGTCTATACAACCGGATAGAAATAGTGGAAGTGCGAACCGTTTTCAGTATTGATTATGTTCTCGGCTTCAATGACATTGCTTACAACAAATCTGCAGTTCTCCTCTGGTACGAATAAAAATCTGCCTGCCGAAAAACGTTCAATGCTGAACTTGTTCACTGTGCTTGTGATAATGTCACCTCTGTTTTCAAAGATAACAGCAGTTCCCTCTTAGTTTACTGCCGCATAAGAATCTGGATTTCTTTCGGCATTTGCCGTCAATGCGGAGCATGAAAGCAGACAGGACATTGCGAGTGCCATGGTTAAAAGTTTTTTCATAGTGAAAACCTCCTTGTAATTTTTCTTCAATTACATTAACAAAAAAATTACCCTGATGTGTGAACAAAATTATGAATTTTTTGTAAACAATTGACTTTTCTGTAAAAAAATGATATAATATAGTAAGTTTAAACAAAAATGAGGGATTGTATGAAAAAATATGTGACCACAGGAAAAATGCGTTTCTATATATTCAAATTCGCATTGAGACTTACAGCATTCGGCATAATGATAGTTTTATATACAAAGGATAAAGAAGAATTTTACCGGTATACTGTCACTCCTGTAACAGAGAAATTCAATTTCATGCATTTTATGTGGATAATTTTTATGTGCCTTATGATTTCACATATATTTCCGACAAAAATAATATCAATGGGAGCAGGAAAAATAAAGAAGTCTAATTTTATTCCTGTAAGCGGTTATTCAGAAAATGAACTTCTGAAATTTGTACACAATGAGAATAAGAAAGCATGGAAATCAATGATTGTATGGCTTATCGGAAATGCTGTTATAGGACTTCTTTACTTTCTTAAAGTAATCGGAAAACCTGAACTTCTGCTAATTGTCGGGTTCTATTTTATAAGCGACTATGTTTGCATATTGATTTTCTGTCCGTTTCAGACATTCGGACAGAAAGACAGGTGCTGTGTAAACTGCCGAATTTATGACTGGGGTCACTTCTTTATGTTTACTCCTATGCTGTTTATAAAGTCTTTTTATAGCTGGACTTTATTTTTTATGGGTGCTGTTGTTATAATTCATTGGGAATATATCTGGACGAAATATCCCGAACGCTTCTGGTATGGTTCAAATCAGATTCTAAGCTGTGCTAATTGCAAGGATAAAACTTGTACTATAAAGAAAGATGTGACGAAAGAAGTAAAGAAAATCTTAAGATTGCCTTGATAAAAAAATCCCTTTTTGCAAAGGGATTTTTAGTATTTCCATATTTTTCGGTGAGCAAAGCAGATGATATTTTCAGAATAATATTACGGCAGTAATAACAAGTATAGCAATAGCTGTAAGAACGGAAAAAATAATCAACCCGCCTGTTTTAGGTGAAATTCTTCTGCGTTTTTTTGAAAGTCCCGAACTTGTGATATATCTGTCAATTTCACGTCGGGCGATTTCGTCGGGAAGCGTATGCACTTCAGGTCTGAGATAAAAAACAGCTTTTTCAAAATATATGCTGTCGGGATTATTGACTTCAATAATTTTTTTATTAACGCCTTTAACCATAAATAACCTCCGAAAAAATTTTCATGGTTATTATTGGCATTATGTTACGCTTTATTCCTCATATAGTGGAAAAGATACTGCTGTGCTATTCCGGCATGAGGGAAATCAGGAAAACCGTCGGGATAATATTCCGCAAGAACACGTTTTATCCATACATCAATCGGAAAGGCATTTGTGCGGTGCATACCAAACAGAAGAACACATTCTGCAACTTTATCTCCGACTCCCTTGATTATTTTCAGTGATTTTCTTGCATCGTCAATCCGCATTTCCGCAATCTCAGTGAGCTTGACTTTTCCTGAATTTACACAGTTTATGGCATCACATATATATTTTGCACGAAATCCGCTTCTTAAATATGCTAGACTGTCGGGAGTCTCGCCCGAAAGTTCACCTGAAGTCGGGAAACCTTCGTAATTACCACATAAACGGTCTATAATGCCCTTTATTCGTGGAATATTATTATTCTGAGAAATTATAAAGCTGATAAGGCATTCCCAGC
>JAIDNR010000028.1 GCA_029063695.1 Ruminococcus sp. | reverse complement strand
GTACGGGGTAGGTACAGGAGGATAAGTTCCCATTAACTTTTTGGTGATTGCTGACTGAATACCATTCAGGCCATGCTGGATATTATCAGTGTGAATGCTTAAATTTTCAAAGTCAACAGCATTCATAATAAATCCGTTTGGAGCAGGTGTCACTATAACCGGATATGATGTGTTCTGATTCTGGTGCTGACTGAGAGATTCAAACAGATTGCCCATTAGCATCATCTCTTCTCGCTTATGGTTATCAAGAACATGGGCATATGTGTCCAGGGTGAATGCAACAGAATAGTGTCCGAGTATGGAGGACAGTGTTTTTGCATCCATATCCTGCTCCATAGCTCTGGAAGCAAAAGTATGGCGTAATGCATGAAATGTGAAATGTCCTACGCCAGCAGCTTCAAGAATCTGATTGTAGTAGTCTTTGAATGTTCTTGGTTCTACGTAGCCTCCCAGTTGATTGGTTACTACCATTCCTGAGTACTGATAATTGTCGCCAGCCATTTCTTTTTCGTCATTCTGGATATTTCTCCAATTCTGGAGTTCCTTCACAATAAACGGAAGAAGCGGAATGGAACGTATGGAATTTTTAGTTTTCGGATTTTGGATTACAATTTCTGTTTTATCTCCGATGCCATTGTAATCTACTTTATTCAGCCTGTTGAGTGTCTGACGGATAAACAATGTTCCAGAACGTAAGTCAGTGTTTTCCCATGTCAGACCAAGTAATTCACCGAGACGTATGCCTGTACACAGGGTAAGACGAATGAAAATACCATAACGGAACTGATAGCTTGCTTCAATGACTTTTTTCTGCTCTTCTAAGGTCATGATTTCAATTTCAGGTTTTTCGTTTTTGGGAAGTACCACGGCATCACTTGGATTGAATACAATGTAATGCTCCAGAACAGCTTGTTTTAAAGCTTCATGGAGACAGCGGTGAATATTTATGACGGTTTTCGGAGAAAGCCCTTGTGTGTAAATTTTGTAGTTATAAAAATCCTGTAAATCTCTTGCTGTCAGGTCTTTCAGTTTTATTTTAGGAAAGGCAGAGGCGATATGTTTTTCAATATATCCGGTATAGCTTACATAAGTTGACTGTTTAAGATTGCTTTTCTTATAGGTTTCAAGCCATACTCTGAGCCAGCCCAGTAATGTTGTGGAAGTAGGGTCAACCTGTTCTGTACAGTGAATCTGATATTCCAGTTCATGAAGAATCTGAATTGCCTCTGTTCTAGTTTGTGCATAACGTGAAATACGTTTCTTTTTTCCTGTTTCATAATCAATATCGGCTGTTGCACGGACTTCATATCTTCCGTCTTTTCTGAGTTTGATGCTACCTTCATGATGACCTCTTTTTGTTTTCATAGAAATACCTCCTGAAATTTATTTTATGGAATAGTTCATATTGCGTTAAATCAGGATTATCTGTTACTGAATATATAAAAAAATAACCGTCCCAAAATTATACTTTTGAGACGGTTTATGTTCAGTTAAATTTCCATAAAGAAATCGTTATAGTAGTTCTGATACTTGATATTCTGTATTGTCGATTGGAGCAGGTCACAGTCCATGAGCATATCTTCAATTTCGTCAGAACTGTAGCCATAATCAAGAAGAAGCATGACATCTTCCTTGACAACACCGAAAGTATTACAGATGTCAAAAAGCAACTGTTCATGCTGTGTGTAATAATCGTCTTCATAATCATAGGAACATCTGTACCATGAAGTTAAATCAAACTCTTTATTTTCAAACTCCGAACGGCTGAGAAAACCGTTTCTGTCGATTTTGATAATATCACCGTGAGTTGTTTCAATTTTTGTGGAATGGAAATTCTGTATACCAACTTTTTTCAGGGCATTTTTCATGATAGATTCTGTCGAGGCGTAAATGTAAAGTCCCAGCTCTTCAAAGTGAAGCAGAAACATAGGATTTGAACCTTTGATGATATACAGAGAATTTTCTTCATCAAGTACAGTGAAATTGAAATTACCCTGTACTGTTTCAGCCATATTTTTGAGACTTTCAAAGTCAAGTTTTCCCTGCTGTTCAATAAGCTGTACGGCAATATAGCTGTCGGTTTCAATGTTGGTTACAGGCAGACTTTTTTCTTTGCGGAGTTCTTCGTCGTTGTAAAGTACACCGTTATGTGCAAAGGCAAATTTCTTGTCCGCATGACCATAAAATGGGTGATTATTCTGATTGAATTTCTGATTACCCTGAGTGGTTAAGCGAGTGTGTCCCATGATTGCTGTTGATATGTTACAATAAAACTTGACACAAAGCAAACAATCAAAGTAAAATAAAATAAAAAAAGGAGAGTGTCGGGAATGGGAACGGGAAGACAGTAT
>JAIDNR010000279.1:4180-4993 GCA_029063695.1 Ruminococcus sp. | reverse complement strand
TTTATGTGCAATGCGTGGCGGAAATATACCGTCAATGGCTGATTTACGTGATTCCGCCGTTACCTGTATGGGTCACGGAAGTTTTGGCGAAATATCGCTTGCCTGTGCCGACGTTGAAATCAGTACTAAAATAGGCAGTCTTCCAGACGGTACAGTCTGCACTTCCGTTCAGGAAGATTTCATGCGTCAACTGAAAGAACTTAAACTTGACAGATTCCGTAAGGCAAAAGGAGAGGAACTTGAACTCGATTTGCGTGAAAATCTGCGTGTTAAGTCGGAAAAATCGGCATTTTTAGACCTTAACCGTTCATTTTTCCTGCACAGACTTTCAGTCAGCGGAATTAATTTCGGTGAAAAAACCATGAGACAACAAGAGAATGCTACATGGGCGGAAAAATGGATACTCAGTTGGTCACCTGAAACGGAAATACAGATTGTAGAAGCTTCACTTAATGGAGATACCATTGAATCAGCAGCAGAATTTGCACTTAACAGCAGACTTCTTATGGCTGAAAAACTTTCGACTACTGCGTCGGTGCTTTCAGATGCTTTTCAGTGCGGACTTGTGGAATGCGTAAGGACAGCCGTCCGCGCTGTGCAGAGACTTGCTGTTGACTGTGCGTCGTGTGTTGATTCTGCAAATACTATTCATACACTTTCCGGTATTATCCGTTTCGGAAGTATCAGACGAATAAATACAGAGTCGTTTATTCCTCTTATTCAGCAGCTTTTCCTGCGATTCTGTTTGCAGGCTGATTCAGCGTCTATGTGCCTGTATATTTTAAAAATCTGAAGCAGCCGAAGACTTAATAG
>JAIDNR010000279.1:0-4170 GCA_029063695.1 Ruminococcus sp. | reverse complement strand
CTCCTGAACTCATAACAGCAATTGCAAAAGTAAATGATGCCTGTCTTGCACATGATTTTCTTGATACAGAACAATTTCTTGTACTTCTCAGGGAACTTTCAGATAATGACAGGGTAAATCCGCTTGTTTCTGGATTTGCCTGTGCTTTACTTATTGAGCGTGGCAGACTTGATTCCAATAAGCTTTCGGAACTCATTTCAAGACGTATGTCAAAAGGAAATCCGCCTGCCGAAGCCGCATTATGGTTTGAAGGACTTAGTAAGAAAAACAGACGTTCTCTTATAAGTCGTATAAGCGTATGGGAAAAACTTGCAGAATTTATTGCTGAGCTTGATGATGATGAGTTTAAACCCGTTTTGATTTGTCTGAGACGTACTTTCGGCGACTTTTCACCGTCTGAAAAATCGGATATCGCTGAAAATATCGGTGAAGTTCTTGGCATTTCGGCTGAACAGGCGGCAGAATTTGTCATGACTGATATGACTGAAGAAGAACAAGAAGCTATTGATTCCCTTGATGACTTTGATTTTGGAGATATTTAAATGGAAAATATTGATAATAAACGGCAGTTGAAACGTTGGAGACTTATTCTTGGTGATGCGGCAGAAGATAAAATCAATTCAATGGGAGGCGGATTTTCTCTTTCTGCCGAAGAACTTCTTATGGATTCCGCATTGTCTCAGATTTACGGTACAGACGGATTTTCAGGCGGTTCGGGAAATGCGGGGCGTGGTGCAAGTTCTCCTAAACTTACTAAATGGCTCGGCGATTTAAGAAGTCTCTTTGCACCTATGGAAGTAAAAGTGATTCAGCGTGATGCAATCGAAAAAAAAGGACTCAAACAGCTTTTGTTTGAGCCTGAAATGCTTGACGGTCTTGAGCCTGATATTTCAACAGGTGCATTACTTCTTATGTTAAAAGACCAGATACCTAAGAAAGCTAAAGATAATGCAAGGGAATTTATAAGAAAGATAGTTGAGGATATAAACAGGCGTATTGCGGACGATTTGAAACGCTCGGTAACTGCAGCACTTAACAGGAGAGAACATTCGCCGATACCGTCAGCGGCGGAACTTGACTATAGACTTACGGTCAGACGCAATTTGAAAAATTACAATCCCGAACTGAAAACGATTCTTCCTGAAAAGTTCTATTTCTTTGAACGTGCGAGCAAATCCGCATCAAGAACTGTGATTCTTGACATAGACCAGAGTGGTTCTATGGGTGAATCGGCAATATATTCATCAGTTATGGGCTGTATACTTGCAAGTATAAATGCACTGAAAACTCATGTTGTTGCTTTTGATACTCAGGTAAATGATTTGACTGATATGTGTACAGACCCTGTAGACTTGCTTTACGGTATACAGTTGGGCGGCGGAACTGATATAGAAAAATCGGTCGCTTACTGCACGGGACTTATTGAAGAACCTGTCAAAACCACAATGTTTCTTGTAACCGACTTATATGAGGGCGGCAACAGGAATGGTCTTATCAGGCGACTTTCGGAACTTAAATCATCAGGAGTTAATATAATAGTACTTCTTGCGATTTCCGACAGCGGAAAACCTTGTTATGATGAGAATCTTGCACAGAAAATAGCTGAATTTGATATACCCTGCTTTGCCTGTCCGCCTGAAAAGCTTCCTGAACTTCTCGAAAGGGCATTGAAACATCAGTCTCTGAATGATATGATGAGGCAGGATAAATGAGTAAAATATTTATTATATACGCTGCGTTTCTGATTATTATGAGTATAACGGCTTTTGTTATGTATGGTTCAGATAAGGCAAAAGCTAAAAGTAATCAGTGGAGAATAAAAGAATCCACACTTCTCAGTATAGGATTTTTCGGTGGAGCTGTAGGAGCGATTGCAGGTATGAAATACTTCCACCACAAAACAAAGCATAATTATTTCTGGATTGTCAATTATATCGGACTTGTATGGCAGATTGGATTATTGATTCTTCTGTTTTTTAAGTCCTGATTTCAGACCCGACATTATAATATCCCTTGCTCTTACTGCACCTTCTTTTGACATAGGCGGGGTATCGGGCAGGGGATAATCTATACCCAGATTGGCATACTTTGCCTTTGCCATATCGTGATAAGGCAGAACATCAAGTGCTTTAAGATTATCAAGTCGGGAAATAAATTCACCCAACCGAAAAAGTTCATCATCTGAATCTGTAATATCGGGTACAACTACATGACGAATCCATACAGGTATTTTTAAATCTCTCAGATGTTCCGCAAATGCAAGTATATTTTCGTTGCCCGTACCTGTAAGCCATTTGTGCTTATCGCTGTCAATATGTTTTATATCAAGCATAACAAGGTCGGTATATTTAAGTACATCGTCGATTTTGCTGTGATTATCGGTATTGTATACTGCACCCGATGTGTCAAGGCAGGTGTGAACTTGCTTTTTCTTTGCAAGTGAAAAGAGTTCAGATAAAAATTCGGGCTGTGCAAGAGGTTCACCGCCTGTTGCTGTGATACCGCCCGATTTCAGAAATTCCTTGTATGAATCATACTCTTTCATAAGTTCGTCCGCAGTTTTTTCAGTACCTTTTTTAAATTCCCATGTATCGGGATTATGACAGTACCTGCATCTTATCGGACAGCCCTGAAAGAATACCACAAAACGCACTCCAGGTCCGTCTACCGTACCGAAACTATCGGTTGAATGGATATACCCTGTCATTTAATCATCTCCTTTGCATAATTAATAAGTTGGTCGTAATTATTTTCAAGTTTTTCGTCAATTACCATGTCAAGCAGTACTGCAAGGCATTCGCCTATTGCACGACCGCTGAAACCGATTGATTTCAGGTCATTTCCGTTTACGACAAGCTGAGAAAGAGACATACAGCAGTTTTCTGCAACAAGTTTATGTGCAGTCTCAGCGATTCTGTCAATCTCATTGTTTTCATCAAGAACAAAGTCATTCTTAGCTGAATTATCGGCTTTTTTCAGTTTAAGAATCAGAAAGAAATTATCTGAACCGATTTTTGAAATCATATGTTTTATTTCATTTAATGGCATATTCTTCCTGTTATCACCGCCGAAATTGAAAGTATCACTATGCATAGCGATAAGAGTGCAGACAGTATCGATAGTTTTGTTGTCGAATTTCAGCCGGTGCATTATTTTTTCTGCAATTTCGGTACTCACGCCTGCATGACCCTTGAAATGACCTCTGCCGTTTTTGTCAAGTCTGAAAGTCTGAGGCTTTCCTATATCATGGAAAAGCAGTGCAGTACGCAGTATTTTGGTATCAGGCATTCCAATCTGAATATTATCAATGGCATGGACAATATGCTCATATACATCATATTTATGATATGGCGAATACTGCTTGAAATCAAAACATACGTTCATTTCAGGGATAATCTGTCCGATAATTTCACGGTATTTCAGCATGACATCAACGGAATTTATTCCGCATATAAGCTTTAAAAGTTCACTTCTTATACGCTCAGCGGAAACAAAATCAAGTCTTTTTCTGAGTTTAAGTGCGGATTCAGCGGTACATGATTCTATTTCGAATCCCAAAACAGACGAAAAACGCACCGCACGGAGAATACGGAGTGCATCTTCTGCAAATCGCCGAGCAGGTTCGCCGACACATCTTATAATATGGTTTTCTATATCCTGAATACCGTTGAAATAATCAAATATATTTCCGTTGGAATCGACAGCAACAGCATTCATAGTGAAATCACGTCTTGCACAGTCTTCTTTTAAAGATGACGTAAATTCAATGCTGTCAGGTCGTCTGGAATCACTGTATTCGCCGTCAACTCTGAAAGTAGTGATTTCAAGAGGTTCATTTTCATGAATTACAGTAACTGTGCCATGTTTTATTCCTGTTGGAATAACTCTTTCGTCCGAAAAAACGTCAATAATCTGCTTAGGAAGTGCATTTGTAGTAATATCAAAGTCATTGACTTGGCGTCCCATAATCATATCACGCACACAACCGCCGATTATATAAGCCTGAAATCCTGCTGTTTCAAGTTTTCTGAGAATATACAGGCACTTTTTATCTATATTGAATTTCATTTTCATCACTCCCGACTATTATCTATATTATACACTATTTTTGTGTGATTTGCAACAAAAAATTAAAAACACTTCTTCAGGACATTTTTTATAGTCTTGAAG
>JAIDNR010000278.1 GCA_029063695.1 Ruminococcus sp. | reverse complement strand
AATTAAATTCATATTTCGTCAATAAAAAAATAAGACAAGTATTTTTGAACCAATTTGGTGTTGTGCAAACTGTGCAAAATTCAAACCTTGCGTTTATATAAAACACCAAAAAAAGTATAAACCTATTTACTTTTTTCATAACCTGTTATATAATATAATCATGAATAAATGTAAAGTTTGGGATTGTTAATCTCATCACGGCAGTGTGATGCGTCTTATGCTGAAACAACTGCACCTGAATTATATTTGTTTATGATTTGTTTATGATGCGGTTTCGCAGATTTCAGAAAATCTGTCGAACAAGACATGGTATAATTAAAGGGCGAATGTTCCTTTATTATATATAATCAATCAAAGAAGGAGGAAAAAACATGAAGACAAAAAAGATAGTCATCGGAGCTATGGCGGCAGCTATGCTCTCACTCTCAGTCTGCTCACTCGCACCAGCTTTTGCAGCCGACGAAACAGTGCAGATATCCGTTGGTAGTGCTACAGTAGAGGCAGGAGGGCAGTTTACAGTGGATGTCAATATTGCTGACATTCCGTCTGAGGGTATTCAGGGATGTAATTTCACACTTGATTTCGACCCTACAGTTATCACAATCGACTCTGTTGAGAAAGGTGCTTTAGTTAACAGCGTTACAAGTGACCCAACAGCAACAGTTCTTCCGAGTTTCAACAACTTTACAGATAACAAAAAAGGAATCGTTAACTTTATGTGGGCTACATCTGTTTATGAAGAAGCTTACCTGCTCAAGGGTGAAGGTGTGTTCTGTACAATCACAGGTACTGTTTCAAGCAGTGCGGCAGCAGGAACAAAGTCAGAAATAAAGATAGTTCCTACAAGTCGTGAAACTTTTACGGATTCAGGTGTTGAAAATGAGGACATCGACGTTGGTTATAACAAGAATGGCGAGAGAATCAGATACAATGTTAAAACCGTAAACGGAGTTATAACTGTTGCCGGCGGTACAGGTGGAGACGATAAACTTCTCTATGGCGATGCAAATGAAGATGGTTCTGTTGATATCGCCGATGCAACTGCAATTGTTCAGCACATGGGAAATCCCGATGAATTTGCTCTTTCAGCACAGGGTGCATTAAATGCTGATATTGTTAACAATGGCGACGGTGTAACAGGTGCTGATGCTGTATTGCTTCAGCTTCTGGAAGCTAAAAAGGTTAAACAGGCTGACTTCCCGATTACTATGGAGCAGTATAATAAGCTTCTCAGTGATTAAACGGAATATACATTCAGCTGCTTATATCCGCAAAATCTCCGAGCTTTAAGCTGAATATTCAGCTTAGGATTATCTGATTTGTCCCCCTTACAGGAATACAAACCCAAATTACTTAAGTTATTAAAGGTGAAAACCTCAAGAAAGGAATTATTACAAATGAAGAAACTTATTTCTGCAGCTTCAGCACTGGCTATGGCTGCATCAATGGTAGGCGCAGCTGTTTCTTTCACAACAGGTGCTGCTGACGCAAGCAAGGGCTTTGAACTTAAAGCTTTCACAAACAAAGCAGGCGAAGCTGTAAAAACAACAATCTCTGCTGAGGAAATTGCTGCCGGTGATGTTACAATCCCGATTGCTATTTATTTGAATGAAAACACACCAGATATACAGACTATCAATGCTCAGTTTTACGTTGATTCCAAGGACGGCGATGCTTCAAACAAATATGTATCTTTCTCAAACTACTATGTTCCTGGAGATGTTTACTTTGATTCAGCTCAGGCTGTAACCATTGCTGATGGTTCTACAATAGACACAGATCTGGTCGTTGGTTTCAGCGGTACATTAATGTCAACCAAAAAAGGTTCTGTATTTATAGATAATATGTATCAGGGTCTGTACACTGCTAAGGAAAATAATAAAACATACGGTGTTGATACTGCATGGGCTTCAGTTGTATGGCAGCCGGCAGCAGGTACACCGGATACATGGACAGGTGCTACTTCTGATGAATTCCCTATCATGATAGTTGATGCTACATTTGCAAAAGGTACACCGGCAGGTACATACACAATCGATTTCCTTAACAAGACAGATGACAAGGGCGTTCCTACAACATTTATTGAAGCAGGCGTTCCTATGGTAAAATATAATCCTGCTAACAACAATCTCAATCTTAAGGGAATGGAAATTGTAATTGAAGGTGATACAAAGCCTGTTGCAACAACAACAGCTGCTCCTGCACCTTCTACTACAACAACTTCTGCTACAACAGCTACTCCTGCACCTGTAACAACAGCTCCGAACAGCGGTGACGATGACACATTTGAAGTCGCAGCTGACTTTATTGTAAGCGGTAAGGACTATACAGTAAAGCCTGGCGAAGAAATAGATGTTGAATTTATCGTTGATCCAGGCAGCCACGTTGGTTCAACATTCGCAGCAGAACTTGCTGATCTTCCAGCAGGAATCACAGCAAAAATGACTGATCCGTTATGTTATGCTGCTGGTACAGGTACAAACAAATATACACTT
Organism: Ruminococcus sp.; assembly: GCA_029063695.1. Classification (GTDB taxonomy): domain Bacteria; phylum Bacillota; class Clostridia; order Oscillospirales; family Ruminococcaceae; genus Ruminococcus. The sequence continues at coordinate 2,529 of JAIDNR010000278.1, read as the reverse complement.
TACAATGGCATTTCATATCAGGTAAGTGTTCTTGATAAGAAGACATCAAAACCTGTTGAAATTGAAAAGGACGAAGCAATTATCCAGTTTACTCTTACAATTCCTGATGATATTGCTTCCGGAGAGTATGAATACGCTCTTAGCAAGTTCCGTGTAGTTGAATACGGTCAGAAGACTGCCGATCATGATGTAAGCAAGTTTGATGCTACACTTGTTCCCGGTAAACTTGTTGTTGAAGGCGGTACACCTGCTGGAACAACAACAGCTCCTGCACCTTCCACAACAACAGCTGCTCCTGCACCTTCTACTACAACAGCAGCTCCTGTAACAACAGCAACACCGATTGGCAATGTTCTTTACGGTGATACAAACTGTGACGGCGAAGTTAGAATCAACGACGTTGTAGCTCTCAACAAGTGGCTCAACGATGCTAAGTCATATGACATGAAACCTCAGGGCAAGATTAACGCTGACTGCTGTGATGAAAAGGGCGGCGAAGGTCTTGATAAGAACGACTCAGATGCTATCATCAGAAGAATTGTTCACCTTGTAGAGCTTCCTTGCAAGTCTTCTGACCTTAAGTGATTAGCTCAAAATTTGAAATAAATAGAGCAAAAAGCTCGGAAAGGAAATGCACAACATGAAGAAACTGCTTGCGGCAGTTACGTCCATCGCTATGAGTTCTTCACTTATAACGAGTGCATTTGCTTCATCCATTACTGTTAGTGCTGCCGGCGGTTCATCCGCTGTGCAGCCTAATGTTAGTATGGGCGGAGTAATGGACGGTGCTGTCAATAAAATTGCGGGAGAAGCTGATGATGAAACGTTTGACATCGCAGCTGACTTTATTGTAAGTGGTAAGGACTATACAGTAAAGCCTGGCGAAGAAATAGATGTTGAATTTATCGTTGATCCAGGCAGCCATGTTGGTTCAACATTCGCAGCAGAACTTGCCGACCTTCCGGCAGGAATCACAGCAGAAATGACTGATCCGTTATGTTATGCTGCCGGTACAGGTACAAACAAATATACACTTTACAATGGCATCTCATATCAGACAAGTGTTCTTGATAAGAAGACATCAAAACCTGTTGAAATTGAAAAAGGCGAAGCAATTATCCAGTTTACTCTTACAATTCCCGCTGATATTGCTCCCGGAGAGTATGAATACGCTCTTAGCAAGTTCCGTGTAGTTGAATACGGTCAGAAGACTGCCGACCATGATGTAAGCAAGTTTGATGCTACACTTGTTCCCGGTAAACTTGTTGTTGAGGGTGATGCACCTGTTGGAACAACAACAGCTCCTGTTACAACAGCTAAGCCTGTAGTTACAACAACAGCTGCTCCTGTTGCAACAACAAAGGCTCCTGATGCTGCAACAACAGCTCCTCCAACTACAACTACTCCGAATACTGGTGAGGATGATATATTTGAAGTCGCAGCTGACTTTATTGTAAGTGGTAAGGACTATACAGTAACACCAGGTCAGAAAATAGATGTTGAATTTATTGTTGACCCTGGTAGCCATGTTGGTTCAACATTCGCAGCAGAACTTGCCGACCTTCCGGCAGGAATCACAGCAGAAATGACTGATCCGTTATGTTATGCTGCCGGTACAGGTACAAACAAATATACACTTTACAATGGCATCTCATATCAGACAAGTGTTCTTGATAAGAAGACATCAAAACCTGTTGAAATTGAAAAAGGCGAAGCAATTATCCAGTTTACTCTTACAATTCCCGCTGATATTGCTCCCGGAGAGTATGAATACGCTCTTAGCAAGTTCCGTGTAGTTGAATACGGTCAGAAGACTGCCGACCATGATGTAAGCAAGTTTGATGCTACACTTGTTCCTGGTAAACTTATTGTTGATGGCGATGCGCCTGCTGGAACAACAACAGCAAATACTCCTGTTACAACAGAAAAAGCTCCTTCTACAACAGCAGCTCCTGTTGTTACCACAACAACTCCTGCACCAAATCCGGCAAAGGGAAGTGCTGAGTGGCTGATTCCTACAGTAAAGGCAAAACCTGGCGATACTGTAACAATGGAAGTTATTGTAAACGGTGCATCTGACCTTGCGGTTGCAGGTGCTTCATATACAGTAACTGCTGAGTCACCTATTGAATTTTCAGGTGTGAACGGACAGTCGGATGCTTACAGTGCAGCAATCGTAAATAATGCAGCAACAAATGAATTTGCATTCGCTGAAGGCAAGGGTGCAGGCGTGACAGCTTCCAATAATGCTGTTATCATGACTCTTACTTATAAAGTACCCGAGGGTATATCAAAAGGTGAATATCCTGTAAAGTGGTCCGATGCATTTGTCAGTGATACAAATGGTCTTGAAATCACTTCTAATGTAACTTTTACAAACGGTGCTATCATCATTGATGAGGACGAAAAGTTCGATGGTGCAATTGAATGGGATATTCCCGATAAGGTAAAAGCAAAGCCCGGCGAAACTGTAACAATGGAAGTTGTTGTAAAAGACCCTGAGAATGCAGGACTTCCTGTAGCAGGTGC
>JAIDNR010000277.1 GCA_029063695.1 Ruminococcus sp. | reverse complement strand
ATATTATGTTTATATAAAAATAATAAAGGAAAAAATATGAATAAAAAAATTATAATATCAGCATTATCAGGTATATGCATTATATTATCCGGTTGTAGTAAGCAAAATCCCGAACCTGAAAATCAGCAAATTATTACCGGAATTTCTCTCGGCATGACTAAAGAAGAAGTATTTGAAGTTTATGGTAATAATTACAGCTACACAGAAGACCTCAGATACACATATAAAAATACTGTTGAATACGGATATGATATTGATAAAGTTGATGTCTTTGATGTGGATATGAAAACACAGATGTTTTTTGAGTTTGAAAATGATGAAACACTTGTCTGCTATGGTTACCATATTGGAAGAATCGGTGATTACTTTGATTCAAGCTATCCTTATTCAGAAAATGAACTTATTGAAAATTATGACAGAATTTATGAAAAATTAACTGAATGGTACGGCGAAAGTACATCTCAACCCGAAAAATATGCCGATGAAGGCATAATAAGAGAAAATTCGTGGCAAAACGAAGAAGGACTTGTATGGTTTATCACAGGAGTAAATATGTGGAATTACGGAGAACCTGAAAGCTATGAGAAAGGATGCAATGAAATACTTGTTTCGTGTGAAGTTTCGGAATAAAAAATAACGGAGAGTGATTTAATTTATGAAAAAAAATACGAGATTTATTGGCAATCTGCAAAAATCGACTAAAGTAACACTGCTTTCATGTGTAAGTTTTGTTATATTAACACTGCTTATACTTATTTTCTTCATACTTTTCCCTATCACGCCATCTGAGAAAATTATGGCAAGCATAGGACGTGAAAATATTTTCAATAACAGTCCCCAGAATAATGTAACAGCAATTCCCGGAGTTGTCACAACGGCAAAATCAACATCACCTGTTAATGCCGATATTGAAGATGAAACGGGTACACGTACTACAAAAACATATAAAATCGTGATTACAACAGGTTCGGGCTTTCTCTGGAACGGCAGAATCCCTGATGGAATAAGTGATACCAAAACTACTGTTATAATCTCAGATGACCCGAAATACCCGACGGCAGACCCTGGATATATTTATCCGATTTATACTCAGCCTGCTACAGACCCGAATAACAGTAATCCCGAAGACCCTTATGTTACAACTCCTGTTGACCCAGATTATCCCATTGACCCCGGTTATCCTGTTGACCCTGTTGCAACAGACCCCATAGACCCGCCTGTAACCGATATAATTCCTGTAGACCCAATAGACCCGCCTCAGACTCAGCCACCTATTATTATTGACCCACCGCCTATTATTGATGACCCTGTTATTTCACCCGACCCTAATGCAGGCGGAGGAGATGAAGTTGATGTATGGTAATCTTTCATCAGCTGAAGAAAATGCAATCCGTTTTTATATCGGAGACGTTTCAGGAAATGATGTATTTTTCAGTGACCCGAAAGCATATGTTGTATTAAATTCACTTTTCTTTCCCGATATAACCACAGAATCAGCAAGAGCAGGTGAAGGAAAATACCTCAATCCTGCAATTATTGCCGATATTCCACGTCTTATGGGATTCTTTGAATCGCTGTTTTCAGCATTCAAAAAATCGGTGATTACAGAGAATATTTTAACTTATCGTGTGGAACGTATGGCAGATTATAACCTGATTCGTGAACGTTCCACATCAATATCAATGACATCAACATCTGTATCCGGATTTCTAAATGCATACCGTGACCGTCGAGGAATAGCACTCATGCGTTTCAGTCTGTCTGAAAATACACCTTGTTGTATTAATATAAGCAGCTCATTGCCTTATTATTCCAAACAGGAAGAAGCAGAGGTACTGTTGCCACCATTTATGAAACTTGATATTGAAGAAATTCATCTGACCCGAAACGAAACAGAAATAACTGATTCCGATGGCAAGCCGCCGTATATATCATGTACTGTAAAAACATCGGGAATTGACAAATACAGCGGAAATATCCCTGTACTTTTCTCTGACGGCTCAGAAGCAGGACAGCGTATATACAATGCATTAAATAACAACGAATTACCCGACGAATCGGATATTGAACTTTATTCTCATTGGAAAAGAGATTTACAAAAAATACTACACAGTATGCTCGCATAAAAAATAGCAGAACACTTCTTCAAGAC
>JAIDNR010000276.1 GCA_029063695.1 Ruminococcus sp. | reverse complement strand
TTCCATGCCTCTTGCACCGCTTTCTGTTATGTATCTCAAATTAACTGCACGAAAAAAGACAGTCAAGGCAGAAGAACCTGCTGAAACTCCGATAAAGGCGAAAAAAACGACAACAAGAAAAAAGAAAGTCTCTGCCGAGACTAAGTAATAAAATTTAATCCAATATAAATATCAGGAGGAATATTTTTTATGTATACTAAGAAAAAAGTTGTGGCAATGCTGCTTGCCGGTGGTCAGGGAAGCAGATTGTACGCTCTTACAAAGAATGTAGCAAAACCTGCTGTACCTTACGGCGGAAAATACCGTCTCATTGATTTCCCGCTTTCAAACTGCACAAACTCCGGTATTGATACAGTCGGTGTTCTTACACAGTATCAGCCTCTCGTTCTCAATGAATATATCGGAAACGGTCAGCCATGGGACTTGGATAAGATGAACGGCGGCGTTCACGTTCTTCCACCTTATGAATCACAGGCAGGTGCTTCATGGTATGAGGGTACTGCAAACGCTATTTATCAGAATATGAACTTCATCAGACGTTACAATCCTGATTATGTTGTAGTTCTTGGCGGTGACCATATCTATAAAATGGACTATTCAAAAATGGTTGATTTCCACATTGCAAACAATGCAGACTGTACAATTTCTGTTATTGACGTTCCGCTTGCCGAGGCTTCACGTTTTGGTATTATGATATGCGATGACAAAAATCAGGTTACAGACTTTGTTGAAAAACCGAAAGAACCTAAGTCAACTCTTGCATCAATGGGTATCTATGTGTTCAGTTGGGATAAACTTGAAAAATATCTTATTGAAAATGAAAATGATGCAAATGCAAAGCGTGACAGAGGTGAAAAATGGTCTAAGGATTTCGGAAAAGACATCATTACTTCAATGCTCCGTGACAAACAGAGACTTTTTGCTTATGAATTTGAAGGCTACTGGAAAGATGTTGGTACTCTTGATTCACTTTGGGAAGCTAATATGGACTTGCTCAGTCCTTCACTTCCTCTTGACCTCTATGACAAGAGCTGGAAAATCTATTCAAGAAGCAACTATATGCCGCCTCAGTATATCGGCGAAAATGCAAATGTTGAAAATTCAATGATTGCAGAGGGAAGCTGTGTTGACGGTTCTGTTGATTTCTCAATCCTTTTTGCAGGCGTTACAATTGAAGAGGGTGCAACTGTAAATTACAGTATTGTTATGCCCGGAACTGTCATAAAATCGGGAGCTGTTGTTGAATATGCCATTGTAGGCAGTGACTGCGTAATCGAGGGCGGTGCTCATATCGGAAAGAGTCCCGAACAGGTTGAGAACAGAGACGACTGGGGAATTGCGGTTGTCGGTCACAATGTAACAGTATCAGGCGGTAAATCTGTTGAACCAAAGCAGATTATCGGCGAAAACATCTGAGCGGAGGTAGCACAAATATGAGCAGTGTAAATTATAATGTTTTAGGTCTTATTTTTGCAAGTATGCATGATTTGTATGTCAGCGAACTTACAAAACAGAGAACTATGGGTTCAATCCCTTTCGGCGGACGTTACAGACTTATTGACTTTCCGCTTTCAAACTTTGTAAACTCAGGAATCACAGAAGTAGGCGTTATTACAAAAGCAAACTACGGCTCTCTTCTTGACCATCTTGGTTCGGGCAGAGACTGGGATTTGGCACGTAAAAAGGGCGGACTTCATCTTCTTCCACCATACAGTCAGACAGGCGGTATCTATAAAGGCAGACTTGATGCCCTCAACAACATCTGGAGCTTCGTTGAGCATTCAAAAGCTCAGTATGTTATTCTTTCAAACTGTGATGTTGTTGCAACAATCGATTTCAATGATGTTCTCCGTCAGCATATGGATACAAAAGCAGATATTACTCTTGTTTACAGCAAAGCTTACTATGACAGTGCAAAGGATAAATGTGCCACTATTCTCCAGTTCGGTGAGGACAATACCATCAACGGCGTTCTTGTTGACCCCGAAATGTCAGGCGAATGCAATCAGTGGCTTGATATGCTTATAATAAGCAAGGAACTTCTCAAGAAAATCGTCATGAATTCTGCAAGTCAGAATGTTTACAGCTTTACAAGAGAAATTCTTCAGAATCATAACAGCGAATACAAGATTATGGGATATGAGCATAAGGATTTCTTTGTACGCATTGACAGCATTGATAATTACTATCTTGCAAGCAAAATGCTTCTTAACAAAGATACAAGAGAGGCACTCTTTAACCCTGCACGTCCCGTATATACAAAAGTCGGCGACAATGCTCCTGCAAAATACGGTCTTGAATCAAATATCAAGAACTCACTTATTGCAGACGGCTGTATGATTGAGGGAACTGTTGAAAATTCCGTTATATTCAGAGGTGTTAAAATCGGCAAGGGTACTGTTGTAAAGGATTCTGTTATCATGCAGGGAACTGTCATCGGAAATAATTGCAGTATCTCATCAATAATCACCGATAAGAACGTTGAAATCAGCGACAATAAGATTCTGGCAGGTTCTGAAACTTGTCCGTCCTATCTTCCAAAAAACGCAAAGGCATAACCAACTTTGAAAGGTTGCTGATGATATGAATATACTTTTTGCTGCCAGCGAGGCTGTTCCATACTCAGCCTCCGGCGGTCTTGCTGAGGTAGTCGGTTCACTTCCGAAAGCTATCAGCAAAAAAGGACATAACTGTGCTGTTGTAATTCCGCTGTATAGGTCTATCAAGCCCGAACACCGCAAATATATGTACTTCGTTACAAATATTACCGTTGATGTTTCGTGGCGTAAGCAATACTGCGGAATATACAGCCTTGAAAATAACGGCGTTACATACTTTTTCATTGACAATGAATATTATTTCGACCGTGACGGTCTTTACGGATTCTATGATGACTGTGAGCGTTTTGTTTTCTTTGACAGGGCAGTTATTGAAATGCTGAAACATATTGATTTCAAGCCCGATATTATAAGCTGCAACGACTGGCAGACTGCACTTATTCCCGTCTATCTGCAAATTTATTATAAGTATCAGCAGGGCTATAATAAAATCAAAACCGCTTTTACAATTCATAATATTGCCTATCAGGGGAAATACGGCAGGGAAGTTCTCAATGAACTTATGGGTATTCCCGAACATAATGCAGGTATTCTTGAATATGACGGATATATCAATATGCTGAAAGGTGCTTTGGAAACAACGGACAGAATTATCACCGTTTCACCGAGCTATGCAAAAGAAATCCTTGACCCATGGTATGCTTATGGTCTTGACAGGATTCTTGTAACCAAACAGCATAAGCTGAAAGGTATTCTCAACGGAATTGATACAGATGACTATAATCCCGAAAAAGACCCGTCCATTGCATGGCATTTTTCCAAAGATAATCTTTCGGGTAAAGCAAAATGCAAGAGTGAAATGCTTACGGCACTTGGTCTTGTTGTTGATGATGAACCTGTAATCGGTATTGTTTCACGTCTTGTGAAGCATAAAGGATTCGACCTTATCCGCTGTGTCTTTGAAGAAATCATAAAAAGCGGATTCAAATTTGCCGTACTCGGAAGCGGTGAAAAGATTTACGAGGAATTTTTCATCGAAATGGCAAGACGATACCCCGACAGAGTATCTGTAACCACGGGATATGTTCCCGAACTCGCACGAATAATATATGCTGGTTCTGACATGATTCTTATGCCGTCCCAAAATGAACCCTGCGGACTTGCACAGATGATTGCAATGAGATACGGTACTCCGCCAATCGTGCGTGAAACAGGTGGTCTGCGTGATTCTGTCCGTGATAACGGCGGAACTGACGGCAACGGCTTTACGTTCAAGACATACAATTCCGATGATATGCTTGATGCTGTAAGACGTGCAAAACGTGACTATGATGATAAACAGCGTTGGAATGAGCTTGTACTTCGTGCTATGAACTGCGACTACAGTTGGACAATTCCCGCTGAAAATTATATTGAGGTTTTTGAAGAACTTATAAATGAATAATGTAAAAAAGTCCCTGATTTTTCAATCAAGGGACTTTTTTACTAAAAACTAAGCTGATTTGTGTCACCCAAATCTTTTGCGTTTTTTGCAGAACATGGAATTGACTTTGCACGATATTTTTCAAATTCCTGTGCATTTTCGGCAGAAATTATTTCAGCCGAGGACAGTATGGTATTTTTCTTCAGTGTTACAACCTGCACACCCTGAGTATCTCTGGTGGACTTTGTAAGAATTTCAGATGTATTGAATACAAGAGCCTGACTATTTGACGTTCTCAGAAGTATATCACAGTCCTCAGCAATGAACACAGCTGCCGCAAGAGGTGATTTATCAGAATAAGCCTTTGTGAGTTTACGGCGGTTTGTCTTTGTTTCATATGACTTCATCGGAACTTTTGCTACCTTTCCGTTTTCAAAGAAAAACATCATATATCCGCTGTAATCGGTTGTAGGAATGAGCGTTTTCAGACTTTCACCCTCGTCAAAACTCAGTTTTGCGGGGATATAATCACCCATAACGCTTGCCTTTGAGTCATCGAAAGCACTTGCCTTTGATTTATAAGCCTGTGCCTTATCTGAAAAGAAAACAAGTTCTGTCTTATTCATGGCATCAAAAGTCTGACGGATAAAATCGCCTTCTTTGAGTTTCTGTTCACTGCTCATTCTAAGTGACTGAGGAGTGATTTTCTTGAAATATCCGCTGTCCGAAACAAAGAGATGTACGGGATAATCGGGCGTATCGTCAATAACTTCTTCGTCGTCAATATCTGACTGAAAATAGAACATAGTTCTTCTCGGTCTGCCATAATTTTTGGCAACATCTTTGAGTTCCTTTATAATAATACGGCGGATTTTGTTCTTATCCTGCAAAATTTCTTCCATTTCGGCAATATCCCTGCGAAGCTGGTCAACGTCCTGCAAACGCTTCATAATATACTGCCTGTTAATATTTCTGAGCTTGATTTCCGCAACGTATTCCGCCTGAATTTCATCGATACCAAAGCCAATCATGAGATTAGGTACAACATCATCCTCATTTTCGGTTTCACGAATAATTTTTATAGCCTTATCAATATCAACAAGAATCTTTGCAAGAGCCTCCAGTAAATGGAGCTTTTCTTTTTTCTTATTCAAATCAAAGTAAGTACGTCGCTGAACGCATTCTTCACGGAAAGCAATCCATTCGTTCAGTATTTCACGTACACCCATAACTTTTGGAGTACCTGCAATGAGTATATTGAAATTGCATGGATAGCTGTCCTGAAGCGGAGTAAGTCTGTAGAGTTTCTGCATGAGTTTTTCAGGGTCAGTGCCACGTTTTAAATCTATGGCGATTTTCAGTCCGTCAATACCTGTTTCGTCACGGATATACGATATTTCACGAAGTTTTCCTGCCTTTACCAAATCCACAACTTTATTTATAATAGCTTCAACAGTCGTTGTATACGGTATTTCGGTGACTTCTATGCAGTTAGACGGCTTATCATAAGTATATTTACAGCGGAGTTTTATACTTCCTCTGCCTGTCTCATATACTTTTTTAAGTTCTTCTTCGTCATAAAGCAGAAATGCACCGCCTGGAAAGTCAGGACCTTTTAAAGTGCTGATAATATCATGATTCGGATTTTTCATAAGTGCAATGGTAGTTTCGCAGATTTCCGCAAGATTGAACGGACATACATTGCTTGCCATTGATACTGCAATACCTGTATTCGAATTTACAAGAACAGTCGGGAAAGTTGCAGGCAAAAGAGTGGGTTCCTGCATGGTATTATCATAGTTCGGGACAAAATCAACAGTATCCCTGTCAATATCACGGAAAAGCTCACTGCATATCTTTTCAAGCTTTACTTCCGTATAACGTGAAGCGGCGGCTTTCATACTGCTTGAATACTGCTTGCCGAAGTTACCCTTTGAGTCGATATATGGGTGCAGGAGCGATTCATTTCCTCTTGTGAGACGAACCATAGTCTCATATATGGACTGGTCGCCGTGCGGATTGAGTTTCATGGTCTCGCCGACAACATTCGCCGACTTTGAACGTTCCTTTTCGGGATTCAGAAGTCCACGCTTGTACATCATGTACAGAATTTTTCTGTGTGACGGCTTGAAACCGTCGATTTCGGGTAATGCACGAGATATAATAACGCTCATTGCATACGGCATATAATTTTTCTTAAGCGTATCAGTGATTTTTTCGTCAACAACACTTCCCGAACCCTCTATATAGGCATCGTGTTTATATACGGACTTTTTCGGTGCTGTGGTTTTCTTTCTTGGCATTTCAATCTCTCCTTTTATAGTCGGAATACTGTACGGCAATACGGTTTTCGGGCTGACTGTCGCACAGGTAAAGTACAAAAACGAATATATATTCAAGCGGTTTCATCAAGATATACACAATATCAGCACGGAAAGGCGTTGTGATATGACGTGAAACAGGATAGCCGTACTTATTGTAGAATCCACGTACAGCTTTATGGAATTTCGGCATCTTCTCTGCAATCAAATCTTCAAAGGCATTTGCAATAAGTAACTGTCGATTTACTACAATATAATGCCCGATACGTTTTCCGTATCTTAACGGCTTTACGACTTTTTTGTGACCGCCTGCGGCAACTGTACAGAGATAATGACCGTCATATTCAAGAGGCGGCGGCGGAATTTGTGTGGAGAAAGTCCAGTCGGCAGTCATTGTGAATGCCTTTATGAATCCGTCCGCACCCTGACCGAAAATCAGGGACAGTATTTCAAGTACAGTGGCAATCGGGAATATGAGTGCAAAGCTGAAAAGAGTCATTGTTGAAACTTTTGACATAATCTTTCCGAGCCAAGCTCCAAATTTAGTTCTATATGCCGTTTCACGCTCATTTGCAATGCGAACATGTTCTGTTATGTGGAATCTTATACGCCTTACCGCAAGCATAATTACATTTGCAAGATACAGCAGACAGAAAAGATAAATCCAGTCATTACAGTTATAAAGAAGCTGAATGTACAGGAAAATTCCTGCAATCAAGCCAAGAAGTACAGATGCGATTGAAAAGGCGGATATTAACGGCGGTAACTTTTCGGGCTTGAACAGTCCCAGAATAAGAAGTCCGAGCAAGCCTATAACAATTACAGTCCATATAATCCATGCGTATTCACTGTGTAGTGGATTATGTGCCTGATTTGCGTATATAGCTTCATCATAATCAACACTTCTTATATCGGCATACAAACTGAAAGCCGCACCTGCCATGAAAAGTCCAATATATGTGCCGAAAATATCAAAGAAAATTTCATGAATTTTCTTTTTCCTGAAAAAATTCGCAATATTCAGTCCCGTTATAACAAACGGATAAATAAGAATTAATCCGAATATTAAATTTCCCAAAATATCATCAATATGAACCATAATTCTACCTCCTTAGCTTATATCGGCAAGTTCGAGGTAATCAGCACCGTACTGTGAGATATAGTCCTTGCGTCCCTGTAAATCGTCACCAAGAAGCATTTCAAAAATCTCAGCCGATTCACGTATATCCTCGGCAGTTACCTTGATAAGACGGCGAGTATCAGGATTCATGGTAGTAAGATTCATCATATCAGGTTCATTTTCACCAAGTCCCTTTGAACGCTGTAAAGTATATTTCTTGTTGCCGATTTTTTTCAGTATATTCTGCTTTTCCTGTTCAGTATATGCAAAATATGTCTTGTCTTTGGTATTTATCTCAAACAGCGGAGATTCTGCAATGAATACATATCCCTGTTCGATAAGCGTTGGAGTAAGTCTGTAGAGCATAGTAAGAATAAGTGTTCGTATCTGAAAACCGTCTACATCGGCATCGGTACAGATTACTATTTTATTCCAGCGGAAGTTGTTAATATCAAAAGTCGAGAGGTCCTTATTCGCCTTTGCCGTAACTTCAACACCACAGCCAAGTACCTTGATTAAATCAGTTATAATTTCACTTTTGAAAATCTTTGTATACTCAGCTTTAAGACAGTTGAGAATCTTTCCACGTACAGGGATAACCGCCTGAAATTCAGGGTCACGGGCAAGCTTTACTGAACCTAATGCGGAATCGCCCTCAACAATATATATTTCACGTCTTGAAACGTCTTTTGTACGGCAGTCGACGAATTTTTCCACCATATTCGCCAAATCAATAGTACCCGACAACTTTTTCTTCATGTTGAGACGCGTTTTCTCAGCATTCTCACGGCTTCTCTTATTCAAGAGTACCTGTTCAGAGATTCTCTTTGCTTCATCAGGATTTTCAATGAAGTAAATTTCAAGTTGATGTTTCAGAAATTCAGTCATAGCCTCACGGATAAATTTATTCGTGATAGCCTTTTTCGTCTGATTTTCATATGAAGTCTGAGTAGAGAACGACGACGATACAAGAATAAGGCATTCCTCAACATCCTCATATTTTATCTTGCTTTCGTTCTTCTGATAGCCGTTGACGGATTTTACATAAGTATCAATCTGAGCCGTGAACGCACGTTTTACAGCGTCCTCGGGAGAACCGCCATGCTCCAGAAAACTTGAATTATGATAGTATTCCGTAAGCTTGACCTTATTTGAGAACGTAACCGCAATATCAAGCTTTACCTTGTATTCGGGCTTATCCTCACGGTCTTTGCCGTATTTTTCGGCAGTCCAGTGTTGAATTGAAGTCAAGGCATTTTCTCCCGATATTTCGGAAACATAATCAGTTATACCGTTTTCATAGATAAATTCAGTCTCATCAAATCCGCCTGCTTCATTTTCAGAACGGTAAAGAAAAAGTATATTCGGATTTACAACCGCTTGACGTTTCAGAATATCAAAGAAAAAGTCATCTGATATACTTATATCTGTGAATACGTCCAAATCCGGTCTCCAGAGAGTTTTTGTACCCGTCTGCTTTTTTCTGCATGGTTCTTTATTAAGTCCGCCGACGTTTTCGCCTTTTTCAAAGTGCAGATTATATTTATATCCGTCACGTACAACTTCAACGTCCATAAATTCAGATGCAAACTGAGTTGCACACAGTCCCAGACCGTTCAGACCGAGCGAGAACTCATAGGAATCGGCATCTGAATCGTATTTACCGCCTGCATAGAGTTCGCAGTAAACAAGCTCCCAGTTGTAACGCTGTTCAGTGTTGTTGAAATCCACAGGACAGCCACGTCCGAAATCTTCTACTTCTATATTGTGATTCCTGTAGTGAGTGATGATAATTTTATTTCCGTAGCCTGCACGTGCTTCATCAATTGAATTTGAAATGACCTCAAAAACAGAATGCTCACAGCCGTCAAGACCGTCAGAACCAAAAATAACCGCAGGACGCTTTCTTACCTTGTCCGCACCCTTAAGCATTGTAATACTGTCATTGCCATAATCTTTCTTTTTAGCCATATATATCAACCTCTTTATAAATCAAAATCAAAAATACGTTCTTTATTATAGCATAAAATAAATTTTTTTGCAAGTCAAAATCTTAAATTTACATTAATTTTGCATTACAATAAGGTATCATTTGTTGCATTGATAAAAAATATGTGCTATAATAAGAGGGTAAAAAAGCAACATTTATTCAATGCTTTTACATTGAATAAAAGAAAAAATTTTTTAAAGGAGTTTTGCTTATGGATTCAATGAATCTGATAATGTGTGCAGTAGCCGTTGCGGGACTTGATATATGTGCATTAGTCATTATGCTTGCGTCTTATGCCGAAAAGAGGTCAGGGCGAAAAGTCTGGAGCAGGATTTCCGCAGATATGGAACTTGCGGAACAGGATAAAGTATATCATCTTGAATGTGATGAAATCCTTATAGGCAGACACGCTTCTGCCGATATAAGACTTCCAGATATGTCCGTATCACGCTATCACGCCATGCTTAACGTAACGGACGGCAAATGGACTATAACAGACATCGGCTCAAAGTCGGGCATATATATAAACGGCACACTTGTACAGCACGCACGTCTCAGGGAGAACGATGTTATAATGCTGGGAAATCGCCGTCTTGTTTTCAGGAAAAGGAGGTCTGAACGTGACGAATAAATTTGCTTATTTTATGTCATGCCTGTTTGTACTTATTGCACACGGTGCAATGCTTGCAAATGTATTTATAAACGGCAGTTATGAAAATCCCAATGACCCGTTTGTACTTGCCTGTGCGGTTGTGGGACTTGATATCGCCTATTTCATTGCAATGCCACGCTTTAAACAGAAAACGTATGCGGTTGACTTCATGCTTCTGCTTATTATCAATATGAGTCTGATTTTTCAGTCGTGTTTCGGCGAAATTCATCTCAATATCAAGCATTTTGTCACCTGCATATCGGCACTTGTTTCATGCCGTTTCGGATATATTCTGTGTAAAAATCACCGCTGGATTCAGAATCAGAAAAAGTATATCTGGATTGGTATAGGCTTGCTTATGATTATTATACTTCTCTTTACAGGAAGCAGAAGTATGTGGATTGATTTGGGATTCATGACGATTCAGCCGTCGGAATTCATCAAGCCTTTACTGGTTCTTGCCTGTGCAACTTCAATAACGGAACAACAGAAAAAACATCAGGTACTTAAGTTCAATATAGTATATGAAAATATCATACTTTTTGGAATTGTTGTCGCTGTAATCCTGTTTCAGTGGTGGTGCAGGGATTTGGGAAGTATTCCGACTTTTGCGGCAATATATGCTTCGGGATTCATTGCAAGAATATGCTATCCGAAAGCCAAATTTTCACGTAAGACTGTTGTAACGGCAGGAATATGCGTTGCCGTTCTGGGAATTATAGCAATAATCCTTGCCCCTGCTTATGTAAAGGACAGAATTTTTGTCGATATATGGAATAATTCCGACGGCAACGGCTATCAGCAGACAAAGGCACTTATCGGAATTGCTGAGGGCGGCTGGTTCGGAAAAGGTGCAGGAAACGGATTTCTCTGTAATGTATTTGCCTATGAAAGTGATATTGTTTTTTCAACGATAAGTGAGGAATGGGGACTTCTTGTTGCTGTCATGACTGTTCTCATGCTTCTGATTATGATTGCAATGCCGCTTGTAAATCCGCCACGCTCATATTATCATGGTACAATGTGTGCAGGAGTTGCCGCCGCTTTCACTATACAAATGGCACTCAATATTTTCGGCTCGTGCAACATGATTCCCTTTACAGGAGTTACACTGCCGTTTATTTCCGCAGGCGGAAGCTCTATGGTTACAAGCGGATTCATGATTG
>JAIDNR010000275.1 GCA_029063695.1 Ruminococcus sp. | reverse complement strand
AGATGTGTATAAGATACATAATTAGCTCTGTCCGCCATTTCTGATGCTTTCTGCAATCTGACCGTCTACAGTTTCAAAATTGCTACGGTTACCCTCAAGAAGAGAAGACATACCTTTAATCATCGCAGGGAGACCTTCCTCAAGGCTTGTAACAAAAGTTTTATAACTTTTATCGAAAAGTTCAATAAGAGCATCCTTTGTATCGCCTTCCATTTCTGCAATAGCATCTTTGAATGCACTCTCGAAGTCTGTACCTGCTGTCTGATATTCTGTAGCAAGTTTATCAATGTTTTCAACTGATGTTGAAACTACCTGATTAACAATTCTGCAATCTGCCATGATTATATACCTCCAAAAATTTTTTATGCCTGTCCGCCGGCACCCTGATTGCCCTGTCCAAGCTGATCATCTACACCATTTGTATCACCAGGAATCTGTGATTTAACAGATTCACAGATAGATCTGAGTGCTTCAAGCATATTGAAAAGACCATCTGTGATGTTTGGAACAATCTGTCCGTTGTAAAATGCGACATAACCATCAGCAGCTGCTCCTGAGAAATTTGAAGGAATGAGTCCATTTACCTCATCATCAAGTCTCTGATTTAGTCCTTTAATTGCTTCTTCATAGTCGCCGATAGCCTTAATAGCAGCATCCATCATAGATACAGAGATTTTTACTGTTCCTGTAGAACCCATGTTTGCCATTGTTGTTTACCTCCTAAAATAAATGACTTAATTCTTCAAACCCTGTGAAAACGTCCTTGTAATAGCCTGTACTGATTACAAGATTGAGCGTATCAGAAATATGGCCAACGACAATCGACATATCTTCAACTGGTTTTAATAACGTATTTTTAGCCTCAAGTTTAAGTTCTTTTCCCGCTTCGGTATTTATTGCGCCTGCAAGATTATCGTACATTGTACTAAGCTTGTTTTTTAAAGCAATCGTACGGTTTTTTAAAGTCAGCATATCACTTGCTGCGGTGTTGAATTTTTCTTCATCGACAACAAGGTCTTTACTTAACTTTGCCATTAAGACTCACCTCCGGCTTTGGCCTCTCTTATCTTCTCAAGCAACGGATTTCTCAAATTTTCCGACAGCATACGGCAAAGTTTCTCAGCCTCATCGAACTGACCAAGATCAAGATAACATTGTACCCTCAGACTTATTGCCAGCATATCGGTAGGATCGACAATCAGAACATTGCGCAGATACTTAAGAAATGCCTGATATTCTTCATTAATATTCTCATATCCCTCCTCTTTCATTGCCTTAATCAAAGCATATTTACCAATGTACTTGCTCTGTTGATTTGGGCTGTTTGCAAGCTTTGATGCATAGAATTTTATATTGCTTGTGTCTGAAGTCATAGTGTAAGCAGCAACATAAAGTCTGTATATGCGGTCAAGGCGTTCCTGTGAATAATCAGCCTTTGCATTTTTATCCAGTTTGTATACAGTATTTTCAGTTTCATTCTTTTCCGGTATTGGTGTCATAAACTTATCGTCTTCGGCAACAGGAGAAGTTTTTCTTGAAACTCTTGCTTTTTCTTTCATTCTTGCCTCAAGTCGCCTGTCACCGTATTTACGTCTGACTGCATCTATTGCGTGGTTAATTTCCTGTGAACTTGGTTTGCTGACCGGTTTTGTTACCATATCAGGAACAAATTTTACCGAAAAACCCTCATTAAATGAGTAAACCGGATTTTCAGCAGCATTAAGGCATTTCAATGCCATATCTGCATTTTCAAGCTGTATATGTATATCGGCTGCACTTATGTATATTTCAACAGCAGTATCTACATCTGGATTAATAAGACAGAGACTGTCATACAGTTTTTCGAGTGCCGTCTCAAGATGTGACTTGTCACCTGTTTTTTCATACATAGTTGTTTCATAGGACAGCCAATCTGTGAACAGTTCAGCACAAGGTTTCGCAAATCTTTCAGCTCTGTCAAGTTCTTTTGCAACTTCTTCAAATCTTTCGTCCTGAAGCAGAACATTCATAGCAATGCGGTAGCCAAGATACTCAGTAGGGGCAACCATCTTTATCTGATTTGCAGTTTCAATGGCGGATACATAATCACCGCACATAGCATAAC
>JAIDNR010000274.1 GCA_029063695.1 Ruminococcus sp. | reverse complement strand
ATCCAATTTCTGAAATTCTTTCGGAATATTTTCATCAATTATCTGATTTATAATATCCCAGCTGAAGTCTGGATAATTTCCTGCCGGAACTGCATAAGGTATTCCATGAATCTCCGCAAGTTCAGGAGAATACTTGCTGTAAGGATAAACTCCGAGATTATTGTAGTCGCCTGCCTCATAGTGAATTATATTCGGAATACAGCCGACATCTTCCAGACGGACTTCACCTGTTGCACCGTCAACAACAATATCAAAATCAGGCATTTCGCCGATAAGATTAAAATTATCTGTCTGACAGCAGATGAAATTGCCGATTGAATAATATACAAAACCTCTTGTACCGTCGTCTCTCTCAATCCATTCCATAGTTTCAGCCGTATGGGTATGACCGCCTAAAATTACATCAGCACCCCAGTCAACCATTTTGTTTGCAAGTTCAATTCTGTCCTCTGAAACAAGATGTGTATCTTCAACGCCCCAATGTGCAGAAACGATAACAGCATCGGCAATTTCTGCGGCTTCTTTAATCTGACGTTCAATAACGTCCTCCTCATAGTTCATTACAACTCTGAGCGGAGAATCATATGGGATTGAAAATCCGTTTATATGCTCTGCATAGGCAAGAAAAGCAATTTTCACACCATTTACTTCACGGACACGGATATTATTTGCATCATCTTCATTGAGATAAGCACCAAGAACAGTCAAATCATAAGTCTGTGCCTTATCATTCCAGAAATTTATTGATTCCTCAAGAGCGTCCGCACCGAAATCAAGCAGATGATTGTTAGCCATTGTGAATACATCAAAGCCCAAATCAATTACAGCGTCCGCAACTTCGGGAGGCGAATTGAACAGCAATGCACCGCCATTTGCTCCACGGACTTCATTGCTTTGGCTTATTATCGTTTCCTGATTGAGTATTGCAACGTCTGCATCTTCAATAAGGTACTTGACATTCTCATAAAGCGGCTTGAAATCGTAATTTTCGCCCTCGCCTGCAAGTCTTTCCGCATTCTTATAGACAGAATAGTGAATAAGATTATCACCTGCGGCTATAACGTGTACTCTCTTATCTTCGGGAACAGGTTCTGTTGTCGGTTCAACGGTATCTGGTTCTGTAATAACTTCCGACAGCAAATCGGATTTATCAGAAGTTGCTGAAGAACCACTGTCTGCTTTTTTTCCCACACTGCTAACTGCCTTTGAAGTACAGCTTACACCTGAAACAATAAGCACGGCGAAAATTGCCAATGCTCCTGCGACACGTCCTTTTCTGAGTTTCATTTAGCATCTCCTTAGCTTTAAAACCGTTTCTAATTACTTGTCTTTACTTACGGTTCCTGTATATTATATCACATATTTTTTTATTTTGCAATCGCTTTAAAAGCAAAAATATGTACTCTTTTGTAAAAAACGCTATATTACGTCATTCTAAAGCATACATCAATATTCACAAATTTTATTGCAAATTATTGTGCAATCTGCTGTTCTGTAATTTTATGAACTCTCCGGCGAGAAATTCAGCTTCGGAATATGAGGTAAGCTGATAGCATTTTGCCCTGAATTTCGCTGAACCATAAAAGCCATTCATATACCATGCGGCGTGTTTTCTTGCTTCGTGAACCGCAAGTTCTCCGGTTTTCGGACTGAGTTCGATAATAAGGCGGATATGTTCAAGCATAACACGCATTTTTTCCTCAACAGCAGGCGGAATATACGGCTTATTGTTAAGTTTTGCATCAATTTCCTCAAAAATAAAAGGATTGCCGTAGCTTCCACGACCAATCATAACGAGGTCACAGCCTGTTTTACTGTACATATCCACGCATGAATCTGCATCAGTAACATCGCCGTTGCCGATTACAGGTATATTCACAGCATCTTTCACTGCTTTTATTATATTCCAGTCGGCTGAACCGCTGTAAAACTGTTCCCTTGTTCTGCCGTGAACAGCAATTGCCGAAACTCCGACGGATTCAAGTGCCTTTGCCATTTCAACAGCATTGATACTGTCCGCATTCCAGCCGCTTCGGATTTTAACAGTCACAGGAACGTCTCCTGCCGCTTTCACAGCAGATTCCGCTATTTCAGTTGCAAGGGAAATATTTTTCATAAGTGCTGAACCTGCTCCCGTGTTTATAACTTTCGGTACGGGACAACCCATATTTATAT
>JAIDNR010000273.1 GCA_029063695.1 Ruminococcus sp. | reverse complement strand
TATCTTCAAGTATTGCGCCGATTTCCATAATGAATGCAACTTCTCCTGCCGCAAACAGCTCTCCAATGCAACCAGCGGCGATCATAGCAACTGTAATCAGAAGAGCCGAGGATATTTTGCTGATACCCTTGTTGTGAATGATACGCCATACTGAGAGATACAAAAGCGGAATCCCACAAATCACGACCGTAACCCATGCAGGATCAACAGGAAAGTTGATATTCATTTTGGGCAGTACAAAACTTGCAATCAGAAATATACCGCCGACTATCGTCATGGGAAGTCCGGAAAGAAAATCATTGATCCTTTTCAACATAAAAATTCCTCCTTGACATTTTGTTGATTTTGTGATACTATATATATGTTAACAAACAAGTTGTTCTGTATTTATATTATCACATAACGCTCAAATTTACAATAAGCAGTTTAACGGAAATGTTAGATACCGTACAAAAAAATGAAATTGTACGATAAAAGGAGGATTTATATATGGACAGACGGCAGAAAAAAACAAGGAACGCCATATTTCAGGCGTTCACAGTTCTTCTGGAAAAAAAGCCGTATACGGCATTGACGGTGCAGGATATTATTGATGAAGCAGACATCGGTCGAAGTACATTTTATGCGCATTTTGAAACGAAAGATGAACTGCTGAAAGCGATGTGTAAAGACATCTTCAACCACGTTTTTTCGGAAGAGATCATGGGCGAGACACATCATGATTTTTCTGATAAGGACAGCTTTAAGGACAGAATTACGCATATCCTTTGTCATTTGCAGGAGAAACAGCAGAGCATCAAAGGGATTTTTTCCGGCGAATGCGGCGATCTGTTTATGCGGTATTTCAAGGAATATCTATATCATGTGTTTGAACGTCAGATGTCAGATCATGGAGATACACCGAGAATATACCGATTGAATCATGCTGTTAGCAGCTTTGCCGAAACAGTCAGATGGTGGCTGAAAGAACACAGCGGATATTCACCGGAGGAAATCAGCAGATTTTATTTTGATAGTGTAGATGTATAACTCCATCAATTAGCATATAGCCTTATGTGCTAAACAAGCATAGAATTATACTCCTCACAAATTCAACTTTTTCAAAAGCTCTCCCAGCGTTTCAATCACAAGCTCATTGGAGCAAGTCCTGTTCTCATTAAAAGCATAGTAACTGCCGTAAACACTGTATGTTAGCATAATCTTCAGCCTGTCGTCATTTGCAAACTCAGGGTGCTTTTCATTTAGTCGAGAAACAACAGCAGAGAGTATCTTTTTCGGCAATTCCTGTGTTCGGCTGCCTGAGAAAATAGTTGAGATCAAAGGTTGCCTTGAAGTATACAGGACAGCAAGCTGTTTCGGCAGACTTGCAGGCTCTCGCATCAAATCGTCTACATCTATTCCGTTTATGATCTGGGCAGTGATCTCGCTCTCAATCTTGTCCGACAGATCGTAAATATCGAGATAATGTGCGTAGAATGTGGATTTGTTGATATTTGAAAGCTCACAAATCTCTTTTACGCTGATACGCTCCAACGGCTTCTTAGCCCGTAGTTCAATGAAAGCATTGAATATTCCGTGTCTCGTTTTTTCTATTCTCTTATCCATAATTACCCCACTATTTTCTGAATTGGTTGGTTTTCCAACGATTGTAACAAAACGATGGTTGAGTTTTTCTTTATTTTCTATTATACTATAATCAGCAGGAAAAAGCAACTACCGTTGGATAACTTTTCGAGGTGATAATATGGATTTTTATGATTTTTACATGGGTAACGAGTTTGAAGCCTACAATTATCTTGGCGCACATTTTGCGGCAGGAACAACGACTTTCCGCACATTTGCACCGAAAGCAAGTAGGATAGCCGTAATTGGTGAGTTTAACGGCTGGACGGAAACACCGATGAACAAGGTGTATGACGGAAACTTTTGGGAGTGCGTGATATCACACACCGAGGAGGGACAGATGTATAAGTACCGCATTTACAAGAATGACGGCTCATACATCGACCATTGTGACCCCTATGCGTTCTTCTCTGCGCTGCGTCCGGACAATGCTTCAAGGATCGCAAGGCTTGATACAGCCACCTTTCATGACAAGCGCTGGCTGAACAGCCGTAACGGACATTTTGAGAAGCCTGTCAATATCTATGAGATACATTTCGGCTCTTGGAAAAG
>JAIDNR010000272.1 GCA_029063695.1 Ruminococcus sp. | reverse complement strand
GTTTTATAAGTGCATTTTTCGGCTCTGTGAGGATTCTTACAAGTGCATCTTCATCAAGTTCTTCCAGAACCGATATAACGGGAAGTCTGCCGACAAATTCGGGAACCATGCCGAATTTTACGAGGTCTTTCGGAATAACTTTCTTGAATATGTTATTCTTTTCCTCTTTTACAGCCTTTACTTCACCTCCGAAGCCAATCGGAGATTTGCCGATACGCTTCTGAATCTGATGTTCAAGACCGTCGAAAGCACCTCCGCATATAAACAGGATATTTCTTGTATCAATCTGAAGCGTTTCCTGATTCGGGTGTTTTCTGCCTCCCTGCGGAGGAACGTTTGAAACAGTTCCTTCAATTATTTTAAGAAGTGCCTGCTGCACGCCTTCTCCGCTTACGTCCCTTGTAAGTGACGTATTTTCAGACTTTCTTGCAATCTTATCGATTTCGTCGATATATATAATTCCTCTCTCGGCTTCTTTTATATCATAATCAGCCGCCTGAATAAGACGGAGCAGAACATTTTCAACGTCATCGCCCACATATCCTGCTTCCGTAATTGTAGTTGCGTCAGCAATTGCAAAAGGAACATTCAGAATTTTGGCAAGAGTCTGTGCAAGGAATGTTTTTCCTACGCCTGTAGGACCGAGAAGAAGAACATTGCTTTTCTGGAGTTCAACATCATCATTCTTTTTCTGCTCGGATTCATTCTGACTTATGATACGCTTATAGTGATTGTAAACAGCAACGGAAAGCGAGATTTTTGCATCGTCCTGACCGATAACATAATCGTCAAGAAAGTTCTTAATCTCTATGGGCTTCATAAGTTTCATTGAAGAAAGAGAAGCAGGCCTATCCTTGCTTGCTGCTTTTTTCTGTGCCTTTGTATATGCAGGACCATAAAGAAGCTCATAGCAGTACATAACGCATTCATCGCATATATTAGCACTTCCTGCCGAAAACATACTTGTTGTTTTATTTTCACCTTTGCCACAGAAACTGCATGATTTAAATTCAGTCATAATTCAGAAAAACCTACCTTTTCTCGATAACCTTATCGATAAGTCCATATTCCACAGCTTCCTGTGCTGTCATATAGTTGTCACGTTCGGTATCAGCCTGAATCTGTTCAAGCGGCTTACCTGTATTTGCAGCAAGC
This sequence comes from Ruminococcus sp., assembly GCA_029063695.1. Lineage (GTDB taxonomy): Bacteria > Bacillota > Clostridia > Oscillospirales > Ruminococcaceae > Ruminococcus. The sequence continues at coordinate 10,401 of JAIDNR010000272.1, read as the reverse complement.
ATTTCATTCATTTTCTGACGTGTTCTTACAAGGTGATCCGAATGTATCTTTATATCGGTACACTGACCCGAAAGACCGCCTGAAATAAGAGGCTGGTGAATAAGAATTTCACTGTTGGGAAGTGCAAAACGCTTGCCCTTTGCACCTGCCGCAAGGAGAAAAGCACCCATAGATGCAGCCATACCTATGCATATAGTTGATACGTCGCACTTGATATACTGCATTGTATCATATATAGCCATACCCGCAGTAATTGAACCACCGGGACTGTTTATATAAAGTGAAATATCTTTTTCACTGTCCTGACTTTCAAGGAAAAGAAGCTGTGCAACAACAACACTTGCCGATGCATCGCTTACCTGGTCTGAAAGCATAATAATTCTGTCATTCAGCAAGCGTGAAAAAATATCGTATGACCTTTCTCCACGGCTTGTCTGCTCAACAACATAAGGTATAAAGCTCATAATTCATCGCCCTTTCTTTGTTTCTTTTAACTAAAAGTGCTGTCCCACTTTTTTATGTGGGACAACATTTTATATGCAATTATTCTGCCTGCTGTTCCTCTGTCTGTTCTGCTGATTCTTCAACGGAATTGTCAACAACAGCATTTTCCTTTACGATTTCAACTGCTTTCTGAACTTTTAAATCCATAGTAAAATCGTCCATAGGAATGAATCTCTTTATTGTCTCAACATCCATTTTGTTAGCCTCTGCAATAGGAGCAAGACCCTCATTGATTTCATCATCAGAAATTTCGATGTTTTCAAGCTCTGCAATCTTTTCAAGTGCAAGACGGAGCTTTACTTCGCCTACAGCACGGTCTCTGTAAGTATCACGGATAGCATCAACGTCCATACCTGTATACTGGCAATAGAGCTTAAGATTCATGCCCTGCTGCTGAAGTTGTTTGTCAAATGAATCAACAATATTATCAATTCTCTGTTCAAACATACAGTTCGGAATCGGTGACTCAACCTTGTCAATAAGTGTCTGAAGAACGGCATTTTCAAATGCAGAATCAGCCTGACTTACAGCAGCTTCTTCAAGCTTTGTTCTTATATCAGCCTTGTACTCATCAACTGAGTCAAACTCTGTAGCATCTTTAATAAGGTCATCGTCGATTTCAGGCATCTGCTCATAGCTTATAGCCTTAAGCTTTGTCTTGAATATAGCATCTTTGCCTGCATAATCTTTCATCTGGTAATTTTCGGGGAAAGTAACATTGATGTCAAATTCATCGTCGATATTGTGACCTACAATCTGGTCTTCAAATCCGGGAATAAACTGACCGCTGCCCAGTTTAAGCGGGTGGTCTTCACCCTTGCCGCCCTCGAATGCTTCGTCGCCGAAAAATCCCTCAAAATCAATGATAACTTCATCATTAAGCTGTGCAGGTCTGTCTTCAACAGAAACAATACGTGCATTCTTCTTTCTGATTATTTCAATCTGCTGATTAACGTCATCATCAGTGATTTCCTTGACAACCTTTGCAGCCTTGATACCCTTGTAATCAGAAATTTCGATTACAGGCTTTGTAACACATACAGCCTTAAGCTCAACGCCGTTTTCCTTGTCAATTGAAGTGATTTCAACGTTTGGTCTGTCAACGAGGTCAAGATTCTCTGCTCTTACAGCGGCATCAAGTTCAGGAGTGAGAAGTGAATTTACAGCACCCTCATAGAAAACACCCTCGCCGAATTCTCGTTCAGCAAGTTTTCTCGGAACTTTACCCTTTCTGAAACCTCTTATCTGGATATTCTTCTTCTGACGCTGATATTCTCTTTCAACAGCCGCCTCAAATGTAGCTGCATCAATAGTGATAACAAGCTCGGTTGTGTTTACATCTGTTTTTGTTGATGATTTTAACATGATAATCCTCCGTTATATTTATTAATTATGGTATACATCATAACGATACTGGAATATTATACCACATTCTGAAAAATATTTCTACAATATTTTACGACTTCTATATTTCTCACAAATTCACAATACTTTTTCAGGCTTAAATTGTATATAATCACCTGAAATCAAATGAAAATTTATATCATCGTATGTGTTTTTAATGCAGAGTTCATGTGCTGAACGTCCGTGGACATGACCATAGTAACATTCTCTGACTTTATAGCGGTACAGAACTTCAAGTATATCATAGTTGAAGTTCGATGCAAATATGGGCGGATAGTGCATGAATACAAGCGGTTCAAGACCTGCATCAACGGCTGATTTTATTGATGTCTCCAGTCGCTGAACTTCCCTATTCATAACTTTTTCGTCCTGAGTTTCACCGGGCATATTCACCCAGCCACGAGTACCACATATTCCGTATCTTCTTCCATAAGCATAATGATTGTTGTGAAGAATTTTTATTGTTTCAAATCCCTCAGCGGACAGAAAATCATTTATTTTTTTCATAGTCACCCACCAATAGTCGTGGTTGCCTTTCAGGATTATTTTCTGTCCTGTAAGTTCATTTATAAATCTGAAATCAGGCAGTGATTGCTGTAATGTCATTCCCCACGAGATGTCACCTGCAAGCACCACCGTATCATCTTTCCTTACTGTTTCAAGCCAGTTTTTTTTAATTCTCTCCTGATAATTTTCCCAGCCTGCAAAAATGCTCATTGTCTTTGACGGATTGCTGAAACACAGGTGCAGGTCACCGATAACATACAGGCTCATCGGATTCCGAGAGTTTTCAGAACATAATCTTTCTGCTCTGATTTATCAATGACATCATTGAAACGCTCAGGCTTGTTTTTAAGGTCTGCAAGTGCAGAAGGAACGGGAATATCTGAAAGTTCTGCAATTCTGTCAACTTTTGAATATTCGTCAATATCAGACCTGCCGTTTTCGAGTGCTTCCAGAACAGCCGCACTGAACTTGTAAGGACTTGCTGTTGATGCAATGACTGTCTTTGTCATATCACCTGTAGCTGTCTTGTAATCATTGTAAACCTTGACAGCAACAGCCGTATGAGTATCACAGGTATATGAATATTTCTCATAAATGCTGTGGATTGTTGCCTTTGTCTGTTCGTCGTCACAGAAGCCTGCCCAAAATTCATCTGAAAGCTGTGACTTTACATCATCGCTGACTTCATATTTTCCCTCAGACGCAAGCTTGCCGAACCATTCATTGATTACAGAATCATTTCTGTCTGTCATGATATAGAGAAGTCTTTCAAGGTTGCTTGAAATAAGAATATCCATAGACGGCGAAACCGTTGCATAGAACTGACGGTTTCTGTCGTAAACGCCTGTATTTATGAAATCCGTGAGTACATTGTTGATATTTGATGCACAAATCAGCTTGTTTACTGGAACTCCCATTTTCTTTGCATAATATGCCGCAAGAATATTTCCGAAATTTCCTGTCGGAACAACTATATTAATCTTGTCTCCGAGTGCAATTTCTTCATCTTTTACAAGTTCAGCATAGGACGAAACATAGTAGACAATCTGTGGAACAAGTCTGCCCCAGTTGATTGAATTTGCACTGGAGAATATCATTCCTTTGGCATCAAGTGCTGACTTTACGTCACTGTCTGTAAAAATGGCTTTGACACCGTTCTGACAGTCGTCGAAATTGCCCTTGATTGCACATACGCCGACGTTTTCACCCTCCTGAGTTTTCATCTGTCTTTTCTGCATAGGACTTACGCCGTCCTCAGGATAGAATACAAGTATTGACGTACCTTCAACGTCCCTGAAACCTTCAAGTGCGGCTTTTCCGGTATCGCCCGAAGTTGCAACAAGAATTACTATTTTCTTGTCAAGATTGATTTTCTTTGCCGATGTTGTAAGAAAATACGGCAGAATCTGAAGTGCCATATCCTTGAATGCACAGGTAGGACCATGCCATAATTCAAGCATATATGTACCGTCAAAAAGATGTGCGATTTCTGCAATATTTTCAGTCTCGAAATTTTTTGCTGAATACGCATTATCCGTACAGTAATGTATTTCGGCATCGGTAAAATCAGTCAAATATTTTGAGAAAACGAATGCGGCTCTGTCCGCATACTTCATTTCACCGACTGCCTTGATTTCATCAAGAGTAAGTGCAGGTATTTCCTCAGGAACGAAAAGACCGCCCTCAACTGAAATACCCTGAGTAATAGCCTCAGCACTGCTGACTTTTACTCCGCTGTTTCTTGTACTGTTGTAAAACATAGAATCACCCTTTTAAAAAATGAAATTATAGCCTGTTGTATCATAGGCATTTTGTATGTAATCAATGCTGAGTACCCTGCCGTTGTCAATTATGACTTCCGCAACATCAAATCGTGGCTGAAGCTCAGTAGGGTGCTTTATGCAGTAATCACCTGCGGTTTTTATAATAAGACCCTGTTTACGTTTGTTCACGGCTTCAAATCCGCTCACCATGCTACCGGGTCTGCGGGACTTTACTTCAACAAAAGCAATATAGTCCGAATTTTCGGCGATTATATCAATTTCGCCGCCTTTTATGCGGTAATTTCTTACAATTACAGTGTAACCTTTTTCAATAAGATAACCGCATACGCTTTTCTCGCCTATACTGCCGATTTCCGTTTTGGTCATTTGGTATCACCGAGAATCTTTTTAAGAAAAGTTTTACGGTGTATCTTGCTTGCACCGTATTTTTGCAGCATTTCACGGTGAAGCTTTGTACCGTAACCCTTGTGCTGTTCAAAACAGTATTCGGGATATTTTTCCGCAATATCTTTCATATATCTGTCCCTTGCAACTTTTGCAAGCACAGATGCCGCCGCAATTGATGCGGATTTTGCATCACCTTTTACAAGATACTGTGCAGGACATTCAAGCTCGGGAAGTCTGTTGCCGTCAATCAATACAAGTTCGGGCTTTATTCCCAATCCCTCTACGGCTCTTTTCATCGCAAGCATAGTTGCCTGCAAAATATTAAGCCTGTCGATTTCCTCAACAGATGCAGTCGCAATACAGTAAGCGTCCGCTTTTTCAATTATCTCATCATACAGCTTTTCACGTATTTTTTCAGATATTTTCTTGCTGTCATTAAGATAATCAATCAGTATACTGTCGTTCAGAATTACAGCCGCTGCATAGACATCACCTGCAAGAGGTCCTCTGCCTGCCTCATCAACTCCGCACAGAATCGGAGAAGTTGTACGCAGACTGCTGTCATATTCAAAAAGCTCCTTATGGAGAACAATCTTTTCCATATTTTACTCCTTTGGCAGAAATTCAAGTGTAATCTGTCCTAATTTTCCGCTTCTGAACTCGTCAAGCACGGTTATTGCAGCTCTTTCGATATTGATTTCACCGCCTGAAACAATCATTCCACGTTTCTTTCCGACTTTTTCAAGCAGTGCAAGTCCGTCATCGCTTTTGTCGAACTCAACTTTATAGCGTTCTTTGAGTGAATCGGGATAATTTTCGGCAAGATAAACAAGCAGTTTCATTGCAAGTGTTTCAATATCAAGTATATCATCGCTGATTGCACCTGTGAATGCAAGTCTTACTGCGGCAGACTGGTCTTCAAACTTAGGCCAGAGAACACCAGGCATATCAAGCATTTCGGTATTATCTTTTAACCTTACCCACTGCTTTACTCTTGTAACTCCAGGTCTGTCCTCAACTTTTGCACGTTTTCCGCCCGCAAGACGATTAATCAATGAACTTTTTCCGACATTCGGAATACCAAGAATCATAAGTCTTATCGGTGCACCTGTCATGCCATTTTTCTCACGCTTTTCCATAAGTGCTTTCAGAACGGTTGACTTTAAAGTTGGCATAAGCTTATTCAGGCCCCTGCCAGATTTACAGTCAACCGCAAGGGCAGCAACGTTTTCTTTTTTAAAGTAATTGACCCATACGGAAGTGGCATTGCTGTCTGCAAGGTCACATTTATTAAGCAGTACAATTCTCGGTTTTGATGATGTGAGACTATCAATTTCGGGATTGCGGCTGCTTAAAGGAGTTCTTGCATCAATGATTTCCACAATGGCATCGACAAGTTTTAAGTTCGCAGAAATTGCACGTCTTGTCTTTGCCATGTGACCCGGAAACCATTGTATTGTTTTCATATCATTATTTTCCACGTTTTTCCTCCTGTTCAAGAGTACCAAACTTATCAGTCGGCAAAATTCTGAAAATGACTTCACCGACTATATCTTTTTCGGGAATAAATCCCACTTTATTGGAACGGCTGTCCAATGATTCTGAACGGTTGTCGCCCATTACAAATACATAACCTTCGGGAACGGTTACAGGATAGTCAAAGGCACCCTCGTCTTTATGAGTAAGCCCGAAAGTCAAGTATTCCTCAAATATGCGTTCTCCGTCAATAAATACAGCACCTGTTGAAAAATCCATGTCAACAGTCTGTCCGCCCGTTGCGATAATTCTTTTGACAATTGTTTTATTTATACCCTCCGAAATATCAAGCGAATTGTCATCATTCAGAATAACGCTGTTTTTTGCGTTTATGACAACAATATCACCCTGTTCGTAGTTATGTGGCAGAAGATTCGCAATAATTCTGTCGCCTGATTCAAGCGTACTACACATTGAATCGCCGTTTATTGAAAAAATTCTGAAAATATATGTTGAAATCAGTATAAATACAAAGAGAGTTATAATAAGTTCCTCAATAAAATCAAGGAATTTTCTTAACCTTTCCATGAATTAATAAGAATATCAAATTCGCTCAGCGGTGAATATTTTACAATAGCCTTGCCGTAAATCTGGTCTTTACTGATAAATCCGACACTCGATGCACGGCTATCTGTGGAATGATTTCTGTTATCTCCCATAACAAAATAATAACCCTCTGGAACTGTAAGCGGATATTGTCCCGTAAATGCACCCAAATCGGCTGTTGAATCAGGCTCGTTTATATAAGGCTCATCAAGAAGTTCACCGTCAACATAGACCTGACCGTCTTTAATATCAATAGTCTGACCGCCGACTGCTATAACTCTCTTGATAATACATTCGCTGATTGACGGAGTATCAGGCACATAGACTTCTCCACTCGCATCAAGAAGATAATTGTCATCTTTGTCAATAACAAGAATATCGCCGTAATTAATATCGAGGTAAACGGTTGACATAAATATCTTGTCGGTATCATTTTTCTCGGCTCTTTCGGCAGTATAATTAAGGTTAAGCGTAGGAACCATAGAATGACCCACAATATTCACAGGGTGCAGTATATAAGTAAAAAGCATAAAAACCACAAAAATTGTAATGAATGTTGATTCAATGACTTCCATACAGTCCTTAAGAATATCGCCTTTCTTTTTCGGCTCTGTTCCGCCGTTGTTTTCGGTTTCGGTATTCTGCTCGTCGATTTCATTTTCAACGGCTTCTTTATTGCTGTCCATAAATTTACCTCACAGTTAATATTAATAATTAGCAAAAAAGGGACGTTAAAGTCCCTGCGGATTAAGACGAACGTGCCGGCAGGACACCGGCAGTTCAGTCTGTACACGCTTGTAATTAGCGAATCTGCTCTTTAACCTTTGCAGCCTTGCCGACTCTGTCTCTGAGGTAGTAAAGCTTAGCTCTGCGGACTTTACCGTGTCTGATAACCTCTACCTTGTCAACAACAGGTGAGTGAAGCGGGAAAACTCTCTCGATACCGCAACCGTGAGCAACACGTCTTACAGTAAAAGTTTCGCTGATTCCGCCGTGCTTCTTAGCGATAACAGTACCCTCAAAAATCTGGATACGGCTCTTGTCGCCTTCCTTGATACGTACGTGAACCTTAACAGTATCACCTACATTGAACTGCGGAACATTTTCCTTCATGCTTGATTCGCTGATTAACTTAAGTGCGTCCATTTTAATTTCCTCCTAAAATTTCCGAGCATTCGTGCCAATTCCGTACCGTTCAGCAATAGGATTACGGAATTAATAAACAACAGGCAGAGGACTGCTCAATTTAATGTCTTTCGGCATTAACTCTCATCTGCAAAATGCAGACGGATTTCAAATGCTTTTATATCATATCATACTTTTCAGAAAAATGCAAGTGTTTTTAGAAAAATTTTTCATTATTTTCACATAAAATTCCTGTACGGCGGATTTTTTCCGCTTCAAATGTCAATTCACGGAAATTTTTCAATGCTTCAATAAAAAGTGTCGGATTATAGTTAGTCTGAGTACCTGCGGGAAATCTTATAATCATGTCTATTGAATTTTCTTTAAGTTCGCACAACACTATTTCGAGGTCAGGCATTATATCAACTGTTTTAATGCCCTTTTTAGTTTTCTTTTCAATCAGGATTTCGGGTTCTGCCAGAAGTTCCATAAGAGTATTGTATACTTCTAATATATCTTCCGAAACAAGCGAGAAACTGTATTCCGCTTTTGTAATTGCCGTGATTTTCTTCACCTGCTCTGCTACTGAGATAATCCGCATACCTTCAGGCATTACCGCATTGAGCCTGTCCCTTATTTCTTCAAGTGACATATTATCGTCAGTTATATTGAAGTCCATGATTTCACAGTCGCTTTCAAATCCAAGAGACAAGGCAAGTGCAAAACTGTAGTAAGGGTGCGGATTGAATCCTTCTGTATACCATACAGGAAGTTTTGAACGTCTGAAAACTCTGAGCATACAACGGTTCAAATCAAGGTGTGATATATATTTTGCACGTCCCGACTTTTCAAAAACTGCTCTTAATCTTAACAAAAACATTCCCTCCCCACTGCTTTATTTACTCCGCAGCCCGAACATCTCAGACGACAGTTGGGTGTTGTGACCGATTTATGTGCCGTTTTGTTCTCACGGATAAAAAATTCTTTGGTGACAAGATAATCAAGATGCTCCCAAGGAAGTATTTCATCGTATTCAAAACGTCTGTTCGCATAGAATGCCGGGTCAACACCGCACTCCGCAAATGCTTCAAGCCACAAATCAAACCTGTAATGCTCACTCCAGCTGTCGAATTTACAACCTTTTTTCCATGCCGTATAGATTACATTACACAATCTTCTGTCACCCTTTGCAAGTACGGCTTCCAGCAGACTTACATTTGAATCATGATAGCTTACCCTGATTTTTTTCGTTTTTACAGAATCAAGCAGAAGTTTCTGTTTGCGTTCAATTTCCTCACGGGTGTCCTGCGGCTCAAACTGGAACGGAGTAAACGGCTTCGGGACAAATGTCGCACAGCTTACCGAAATCTGTACTCCCCTGCCTTTCGGACGGTTTTCAATACTGTAAAACAGGTCAATGATACGCTGTGCAAGTTCCGTAATACCTATTATATCCTCATCTGTTTCAGTGGGCAGACCCATCATGAAATACAACTTTACACTGCTATAACCGCCCTCAAATGCGATTTTGCAGGTATTCATTATTTCTTCTTCACTTACATTCTTGTTAATAACATCACGTAAGCGTTGTGTACCGCCCTCTGCCGCAAAAGTAAGACCGCTTTTGCGTACTTTCTTGATTTTTTCAAGCAGGGATTCCGAAAAGTTATCGACTCTCAAAGACGGTAACGAGAGATTTACTTTTTCATCTGCTGTATAGTCAATCAGTTTTGTCAGCATATCATCGATTTTCGAATGGTCACTTGTACTGAGCGATGCAAGTGATACTTCGTCATATCCTGTATTTTCACAAAGGCACTTTGTCTCTCTGCATATTGTTTCGGGTGACTTTTCACGGAATGGGCGATATATGAATCCTGCCTGACAGAATCTGCACCCACGTATACAACCACGCAAAACCTCGACAGATACACGGTCATGGACTATTTCGGTAAACGGCACGACGAAATTTTCAGGATAATATACCTTATCAAAGTCTTTTATAATACGCTTTCTGATTGTTTTAGGTGCATTGTCCGTAACTTCCAGTTTATCTATAGTACCATTCTCTTTATAGCTGAATTTATAAAACTGCGGAACATATATTCCCTCAATCTGCAAGGCACGTTTAAGAAATTCCAGACGGCTTGCACCCTGTTTTTTCATATTATAATACAAGTCCATGAGTTCAAGGTTTACTTCCTCTCCCTCACCTAAAATAAACAGGTCAAAGAAATCAGCCAGCGGTTCGGGATTGCATACACAAGGACCACCTGCAACAACTATCTGTGTGAGTTCGTCCGTCCTGTCCTTTGCGAAAATCGGTATACCTGCCAAATCAAGCATATTGAGTACATTTGTATAAGACAGCTCATACTGCATTGTAAAGCCGATGAAATCAAATCCGCTTATCGGGTCAAGTGATTCAAGGGCATACAGCGGTATATCATTCTTTCGCATGATTTCCTCAAAGTCAAGGGACGGAGCGAAACAGCGTTCGCACCAATAATTCTCTCTTTCGTTTATAAGAGAATATAGTATCTTCATACCTAAATGTGACATACCGATGTCATAAGTATCAGGAAAACAGAACGCAAAACGCACATCG
>JAIDNR010000271.1 GCA_029063695.1 Ruminococcus sp. | reverse complement strand
GAATCAATATGCAGCGGCATTGCAAAAGCAGAATCGGCAGGCTGTGATGTTATAATCGTCGGCAGAGGCGGAGGCTCGTCTGAGGATTTGAATGCATTCAATGCGGAATCCGTCGTCCGTGCCGTATATAACTGCAAAGTTCCCGTTATTTCGGCAGTCGGGCATGAAATTGATTTCACGCTTACAGACCTTGCGGCAGATATGCGTACACCCACACCGTCGGCGGCGGCTGAAATCGTCGCACCCGATATTAAGCAAATCAATGATATTATCAATAATCTTACAAGTCGTGCGGAACACGCATTATCAGGTATTCTCGACAGAAAGACCGCTGAATTTTCCGCACTTGATACACGTCTTAATGCACAGTCTCCCGAAAACAGACTCAGACTTATGGAGGAAAATCTTGACAGCTTCAGTAAACGTGCAGAATCGGCAGTAAACCGCCGTATTGACAGGGCAGAATCTCAGTTGATTGAAAAAATAGGCAGACTTGAAAGTCTCAGTCCACTTAAAGTAATGGCAAGAGGTTACTCTCTTGTCTATAATGACAAACTGCTTGTAAGAAATTCAGCTGATTTATCTGAGGGCGATACTATTGTCATCAGATTTGACAAGGGCAGTGCAGAAGCAGAAGTTAAAAAGATATGGTGATTTATTATGAATGAAAAAGATAATCTGGAATTAAATATGCAGAAGCTTGTTACTATAGTAAAAGAGCTTGAAAGCGGTGAAATTCCGCTTGAAAAGGCAGTTGAGCTGTACAGTGAGGGTGTAAAGCTTTCTGCTGTATGCAGAAAACAGATTGACGATGCAAAAATTAAAATTACGGAGGTAAAATGATTATGAGCAATTTTAATGAAAAAATGGCGGAGTATGTTGAGTACGCAGAAAAGGAACTGAGAAGATACAATAATTACAGCAATGAAAACAGACCGCAGGTCAACCTGATTGATGCTATGAATTATTCTCTCCGTGCAGGCGGTAAAAGAATAAGACCCGCACTTGTTTTTGCGTTCTGTGAGGCTTTGGGTGCGGACAAGGAAATTGCATCAGCACCTGCCTGTGCAATTGAAATGGAACATACATTCTCTTTAATTCATGACGATTTGCCTGCTATGGACAACGATGATTTCCGCAGAGGAAAGCCTTCATGTCATAAGGCATTTGATGAAGCTACTGCAATTCTTGCAGGTGATGCACTCGCTGTACTTCCGTTTGAAATTATCGCCGACGCTCCCGAACTTACTGCTGAACAGAAAGTTCTGATTATTTCGGTTCTTGCAAATTCCGTAGGCAGAGATGGTATGATTGGCGGTCAGGTTATTGACATGGAAAATGAAAAGCGTACAGACGTTGATGAAGAAAATCTCAGAAATATGTACAGATGCAAGACAGGTCAGCTTCTTGCTGTTTCGTGCGTTATGGGTGCGATATGTGCTGATGCATCTACCGAAACTATCAGGGCTGCTGCCGAATACGGTATGAGACTCGGATTTGCTTTTCAGGTTATTGATGATATTCTTGATGTTACAAGTACTACAGAAGAACTTGGCAAGCCTGTCGGAAGTGATGCAGAGAAAAATAAGACTACTTTTGTAACATTATATGGTATCGAAAAAGCAAGAGAACTCGCAGATGAGGCTACATCTCAGGCTCTTGAATGGCTTGATGCAATTGATAACAATGAGTTCCTTAAGGAACTTACAAAAGTTCTTCTCGGACGTACAAAATAAAAGGAGCTGCGGAGAATTTCTCCGCCTAAGATATAAAAATGAATGAATATATAAAGAATGGAAACAGGGTGACGCTTTCCGAACTCAGTCTCCCTGAGGACTTGAAAAAACTTTCTGTTCAGCAGTGCTGGTACCTTTGCGGTGAAATAAGAAATATGCTTATAAATACCGTTTCAAAAACAGGCGGTCATCTCGCATCAAATCTTGGCGTTGTTGAGCTTACTATGTCAATTCACCGCAATTTCAATTCGCCCGATGATAAAATCGTCTGGGACGTTGGACATCAGGCTTATGTGCATAAAATTCTTACTGGCAGGGCAGATATGCTTTCTACTTTACGTCAGGAAAACGGACTTTCCGGATTTCCCAAACCAGAAGAATCTCCGCATGATACGTTTATTTCCGGTCACAGCAGTACATCACTTTCCGTTGCCTGCGGAATTGCAGAGGCTATGCGTATTCAAGGCAAAGAAAATTATACTGTTGCTGTAATAGGTGATGGTGCAATGACGGGTGGAATGGTATATGAAGCCATGAACAACTGCTGTTATCTGCAAAGCAATATGATTGTTATTTTAAATGACAATAATATGTCAATTTCAAAAAGCGTCGGCTCACTTGAAAAATATTTGACTACACTGAGAAATTCAGAAGAATATCTTGATACGAAAAGACGTGTTGAAAAAAATCTTGCCCAGATTCCCGTTGTCGGAAATAAAGTTGCAAAAAGCGTAAAACAGGTGAAAGACGTAATAAAATCAACCATACTCGAAAAAACTTTGTTTGAAGATATGGGATTCATATATCTCGGACCTATTGACGGTCACAATCTTAGGGAACTGGAACAGGCTATGCGTATGGCAAAGTCATTTCACAAACCTGTGTTTGTTCATGTCAAAACGATTAAGGGCAAGGGTTATCTTCCTGCTGAAAAAAATCCGGGAGAATATCATGGTATTTCAAAATTTGATATTCGAACAGGAAATCCCGAAGTTTCGGCAGGCGACAGTTATTCAACTGCTTTCGGTAAGGAGCTTGTGAATCTTGCAAAAAAAGATGACAGAATATGTGCAATTACGGCGGCAATGAAATACGGTACGGGACTACAGTATTTCGGCAGAGAAATTCCAGAACGCTTGTACGATGTCGGAATTGCCGAACAGCACGCCGTCACTTTTGCGGGTGGTCTTGCATCTATGGGACAGATTCCTGTATTTGCAGTATATTCAACATTTCTGCAAAGAGCTTATGACCAGCTTATACACGATATAGCAATCGGCGGACTTCATCTTGTGCTTGGAATAGACCGTGCGGGAATAGTCGGTGAGGACGGTGAAACTCATCAGGGAATGTTTGATGTTCCTATGCTTACTTCTATTCCGAATACTGTTATATATTCGCCGTCAAGTTACAATGAACTGAAGCATTGCCTGAAAAATGCCATATATGACGAAAAAGGACTTGTTGCCGTGAGATACCCGAGAGGTGCGGAGGAAGTGAGTTTTCACATAAATACAGAATATTCCGAATATATGTTTGTAAAAAATAATAAAAGCGATACACTCATTATATCATACGGCAGAATATTCAATGAAGTGTACAAGGCACAGAGTCTGCTTTCGGCAGACGGCATAAGCTGTGATTTATTGAAACTTACAAAAATTTTTCCAATAGCCGATAATCTTATACACGAAATAATGCAGTACAAGCATATTGTATTTTTTGAGGAATCAACTGAAAACGGTAGTATTTCCGAAAAAATCGGCAGTTTGCTTATGGAATCATGTTATAGAGGCAGTTACAGCCGTGTTTCCGTAAACGGATTTATAAAGCAGTCGTCTGTGAAGTCGGCACTTGACAAATTCGGACTTACCTGTGATAAAATTGCAGATTATATCCGTATAAGGAGCATTGAAAATGGCAAGGCTTGATTCAGAACTTGTTGCAAGAGGTATTGCACGGAGCAGGGAACGTGCAAAAGAAATGATAAAGTGCGGAGCTGTCACAGTCAATGGAATGACAGCAAAAAAAGCTTCCGGTGATGTTTCGGACAGCGATATTATAGAATCAACTGAGCAGGAAATTTATGTTGGCAGGGGTGCATTGAAACTGGAAAAGGCTTTCAGTGCATTCGGGCTTGACTTCAATAATAAAATATGCCTTGATATAGGTGCATCAACAGGCGGTTTCACGGAGTTCATGCTGAATCATGGTGCTGAAAAAGTATACGCTGTTGATGTGGGTCACGGACAGCTTGCGGAATCCCTGAAATGTGACAGCCGTGTTGTCAATATGGAAAATACCGATATAAGAGAAGTGACAGCCGTTGATTTTGGCGGAACTGTTGATTTTATATGCACCGATGTTTCATTCATATCATTGACTAAGATACTATCAAAAATTTATGAGCTTATAAGGGAAAATTCTATTGCTGTGGTACTGATAAAACCGCAGTTTGAAGCAGGTAAAAAATATATCGGCAAAAAAGGCGTAGTAAAAGATAAAAAAGTACATGAGTGTATTCTGTCGGAAATGGATAATTTTTTTCGTCTTATGGGATTCGCTCCATTGAATTATACGTTTTCGCCGATAAAAGGCGGAAGCGGTAATATAGAATATCTGGCGGAGCTGAGAAAATCGGCTGAAAATCCGTCTCTTTGTGATTTCGGAAAACTTGTTGATGAGGCGTTCCGCTGTTTGTAGGAGGAATTTATGAAAGCTGTATTGTACCCGAATTTTCAGAAAAAAAATGCTTTGAACTGTGCAATGAAAGTCTGTGATGTGCTTAGCCGTTCAGGAATACAGGTCAGTATCAGTGCTGAATATATGCATGAGTTCGGTGAAAAGTCTTTTGTTCTGTTTGAAGATATTAATGAGGCTGTCAGGACTTCCGATATAGTCATAGCAATAGGCGGAGATGGCACAATACTGAGATGTGCAAAGTTTCTTATGGGAACTGATACAAAGCTTCTCGGAATAAATACAGGGACGCTCGGATTTATGGCAGGTCTTGAAGCAGATGAGCTTGACAAGCTCAGTCAGCTTAAAACAGGCGAATATGATGTTTCAGAACGTATGACGATTGATGTTGTGATTCATGAAAAAGACGGAGATACTGTTTTAACTGCTCTCAATGAAGTTTCGGCACGTTCTGGAAGCTTTCGGATAAGTGATTTTGAAGTGTATTCCGACGGCTATCTTATCGGAAAATATCGTGCGGACGGTGTGCTTTTCAGTACTCCGTCAGGCTCTACAGCGTATGCACTTTCAGCAGGAGGACCTGTTATTGAACCCGATTTGGAATGCATAGAAATGACATTGATTTGTCCTCATTCGCTTTTTTCGAGGGCAACTCTTTTTTCTGCTCACAGAAAACTTAAACTTATGGACAGAACTGCCGGAGAAGATTCAATTGTAATAAGCGTGGACGGCGAACTTAACAAGCGTATCGGTGAAAATGAATCTATAGAAATAATGCGTGGCAGAAATAATCTTAAATTTGTTAATCTGGTTGGCAATTCATTTCATGAGTCGCTTTGCAGAAAAATGTGCAAGCCTATAAAATAAGCAGGTGAAGTATTTATGAAAAGTCACAGACATGAAATTATTCTTGAAATTATAGAAGAAAAGGCTGTCGCAACACAGGAAATGCTGATTGAACTGCTTGCCGAAAGAGGAATAAACACCACACAGGCAACATTGTCCCGTGATATTCAGCAGCTTTCACTTGTTAAACAGCGTGACGAAAACGGCATATACAGATATACGTTTCCTGCCGTTGCCGCAGCGGAAAAAAGTATTTTTGAAGAAGCGGTTACTTCCGTTGATTATGCGATGAATATTATTGTACTGAAATGCCATGCAGGTATGGCACAGGGTACTTGTGCTGCTATCGATTCAGTAAATCATGACGGAATTGTCGGAACTATTGCAGGTGATGATACTATTTTTATTCTCGCAAGAAGTGAAAATGATGCCAAGAAACTTGCCAAAAAATTCAAGAGTGAGATTTTCAGCGGAAAGTAGGGAACTTATTCAGATGTTAAAAGAGATTTATATAAAAAATCTTGCGGTTATAAGGGAAGCCGTAATACCGCTTGCTGATAAATTAAATATTTTTACAGGCGAAACGGGTGCGGGAAAATCGATTCTCATAAACGGGATAAATGCTGTTCTCGGACAGCGGTGCAGTAAGGATATTGTGCGTACAGGCTGTGACAAGGCGGTTATTACCGCACTTTTTGTGAATCTTTCGGAAGATGTCAGAAAAAAACTTGATGAACTCGGAATAGATTATGAGAATGACGAAATAACAGTAACCCGTGAAATAAGTGCGGACGGAAGAAGTGGTGCAAGAATAAACGGAAGAACGGCTACTGCATCTGTTCTAAAAGAAATAGGCAGTATGATGATTGATATTCACGGTCAGCACGATAATCAGATTCTTCTTGACAGCGACAGACATCTCGATATTCTTGACAGTTTCGGCGGAGATGATACGCTTCTTGATGAATACAGAGTTACTTTCCGTGAATTGCAGAATACGGCACGTCATCTCGGTGAACTAAAAAAACTGGAAAAAAGCAGGCTTGAGCGTTCGCTTTATTTGAATGAGATTATAGACGATATAGGAAGTCTTGAACTTTCTGAGGGTGAGGACGATGAACTTGAGCAGGAATATAACATCGCCAGAAATTCCGAAAATACGATTATTGCAATAAAGAATGCGGTTTCGGCTATAATCGGCGAAGATACCGCAAATGACATGATAGCATCTGCTGAGGGCGAAATATCAGAATTTACAGAGGATTCGCCCGAACTTACATCACTTTATGAACGTCTTTCGGCTGTTGAAATTGAACTTGCCGATATTGCCGCTGAACTTGAAAAAGTTGCAGATAAGGCGGAACTTGACGGACAGAGACTTGAATATCTCAGAGACAGAATCAATTCAATCAATAAACTTAAAAGAAAGTATATGGCAGACTGCACGGAACTTGTGAAAATGTATAACAATGCCTGTGAGGAAATCACCCAGCTTGAAAATAATGACAGTGAAATAAAATTATTGAGTGAAAAACGTGAGGTACTGCTTCACAAAGTGACGGAGCAGGCAAAAGCACTTTATGATTACCGTGAGAAAGTCGCAGAGAAATTTGTTGCTTCTGTTACCGCAGAACTGGAATTTCTCAATATGTCTGGAACTGTTATCAAAGTCCGTCACGAAAAAGGCAAATTGACAGTCAATGGCATGGATATAGTGGAATTTCTTATATCCGCAAATAAAGGTGAAGAACCTAAGCCTATTGCCAAAATAGCATCTGGCGGTGAACTTTCAAGAATCATGCTTGCACTGAAAAGTGTTATTGCTGATAAAGACAGTATAGATACAATGATTTTTGATGAGATAGATACGGGAGTAAGTGGAAAAGCAGCACAGAAAATAGGTATAAAGCTACATGAAATCGGCAAAGTAAGGCAGGTTATATGCGTTACTCATCTTTCACAGATTGCGGTTATGGCAGACAATCATCTGATGATTGAGAAGAAAATTATTGATTACCGCACAGAAACAAGCGTAACACAGCTTGATTTCAATGGCAGAAAGTCTGAAATCGCACGTATTATGGGCGGAGAAAATCCGAGCAGTCTTATGCTGGAAACCGCCGAAGAAGAATTGAGAAAGGCGGAAAGTATATGAAAATCTATTCAACACGTCACGGGCAGACGGATTACAATAAACAAGAACTTATTTTAGGCGTTACCAATGTTCAGCTTAATGATACCGGTGCTGAACAGGCACATCGGCTTGCGGAGGAAATAGAGAAAATCAGCGATATTGATTTTATTATTGCCTCGCCGATGTACCGTGCAAGTCACACAGCATCTATTATTTCGGAGAAATGCGGACTTAAATTTGTTATAGATGACAGGCTGAGAGAATGGGATTACGGATTGTATGAGGGCAAGTCACGCTTTACAGAAGGTTTTGCTGAAAATAAGCGTGAATTTGCGGTAAAAATGGGAGAAACAGGTGAATCTGTATTGCAGGTAAGTCACAGAGTATACAGTTTTCTTGATGAGATTATTGAAAAATACAGCGATAAGAATATTCTGCTTGTAAGTCACGGCGGAATATGCAGGATTATTGAGACCTATTTTAATGATATGACAACTGTACAGTACAGCAATTGGTTTATGGGGAATTGTCAGCTTATTGAGTATAATATTTAACAGAGGTGATTTATGAGGATTGGTGTTGATTATTATCCCGAACAGTGGGACAGCTCACTCTGGGAAAAAGATGCCGAAATCATGGCAAGGACAGGCGTAAAAATTGTACGTATGGGTGAATTTGCATGGTCAAGGATAGAACCGCAGGACGGTATATTTGACTTTTCATGGCTTGACAAAGCGGTGAATATTTTTGCAAGATATACAATAAAAGTAGTTATGGGAATCCCGACGAACTGCCCGCCGTTATGGCTTTATGAAAAGCACCCCGAAATAATCCGCATTGGTATGGACGGAAGTAAAGTTCAGTTGGGAATACGTGGTCACAGATGTATAAACTCGCCAGTGTTCAGAAACTATGCAGAAAGAATGACAAATGAACTTTTAAAGCATTATTCCATGAATCTTGCCGTTGTTGCATGGCAGATTGATAACGAAATGCGTGCTTATCAATGTACCTGTGACATTTGTAAAAATAAATTCCGTACATGGCTGATTGATAAATATGACAGTGTGGACGGCATAAACAAGGCATTCGGAAACTGTGCATGGAGTGGAGAATACAGTGATATATCACAGATTCAGCCGCCTTCCGATTATCCTGAATCATGGCAGAATCCTTCTTTGTGTCTTGAGTGGTATCGCTTTACATCTTACAGTACGGCTGATTTTGCAAAAGAAATGATGCTTATAGTAAAAAAATACTGCCCTAAGATTCCTGTAACAACAAATGTGTGTTTCAGCGGAAATACAGCGAATTTCTATGAACTTTACGATTTGCTTGATTTTGTTTCATATAATAACTATCCGCCCGTAAGAATATCAGATAATCCAGATTCTTATTATTCCCATGCGTTTCACCTTGATTTGATGCGTGGAATCAAAGAAAAGCATTTCTGGATTATGGAGCAGTTGAGCGGTTCAACAGGCGGCTGGACTCCCATGTCTCCTGCACTGAAATCGGGTATGCTTATGGGATATTCTTTGCAGGCAATGCTTCATGGTGCAGATACAGTGCTTCATTTCAGGTGGCGGACAGCACTTACAGGTGCGGAGCAGTTCAATCACGGAATATTAGACCACAGCAACGTCCCGAACAGACGTTTTTTTGAGTTTTCTGAACTCTGCAAACGTGCTGAGCAGATGAGTGTACTTGATAACACATTCATAATATCGGATATTGCAATTCTTTATTCTCCCGAATCAGAAAAAGCACTCGAATATCAGCCTCAGACTGAAAATTTTAGTTATATTCACCAGCTTAAAGCGTTTCATGCCGCATTTACGCATTTCGGTGCAAATATCGACGTAATATCTCCCGATTCTGATTTGACAAAATATAAGCTTGTAATTGCACCGTCTTTGTTTATCAATAATAAAAAAGAGACAGAGAATATATATCGATATGTAATAAACGGCGGAACATTGGTTCTCACAAACAGAAGCGGTGTTAAAGATGAACATAATAACTGTATCATGGACAGTCTGCCGACTGTTTTCAAGGAACTCATAGGTGCTGAAGTCACAGAATATGACCCGATAGGAAATGAAGTACACACTATCAGGGATTTTGCAGGCAATGAATTTGTGTGTACTCAATGGTGCGATATTCTAAGACTTACGACAGCAAAAGCCTATGCGGAATATAACAGCGGTGAATACTGGTGTATGCCTGCCATAACTCTGAATAGGTACTGCAATGGTGTTGCTTATTACATCGGCACAGTCTGCCATGCGGATTTTTATGAGAGTTTTGCATCAAATCTCATGATGCAGACAAGAATCCCAAAACTTAAAGGACTTCCAAGAGGTGTGGAAGTGACAACACGCACAGATGGCACAGATGAATATATATGCTTTTTCAACAACTCCGGAAATCCCGTATCCATTCCGCTTCCGAAACCAATGTACAGTGTTATAAATTCAATGGGCAGGGATAAACTTGAATTGCGACCGTTTGAAGTTGATATTGTAAGAAAGTAGGCTGATTATGAAAATAGTATTACAGAGAGTCAATTCCGCAAGTGTTTCTGTTGATGGTGAAATGTGCGGAAAAATCGGTAAAGGTTATCTTGTTCTTCTGGGCATAGGACAGGAAGATACAGAAGATGACTGCCGTCGCCTTGTGGATAAGATAATCAGGCTGAGAATTTTTCCCGATGAAAACGGCAGGACAAATCTTGCACTTGATGATGTGGGCGGTGAAATTCTTATTGTATCGCAATTCACTCTTTATGCTGATTGCAGTCATGGCAACCGTCCGAGTTTTATAAATGCAGGAAAACCTGATAAGGCAGAGTATCTCTATAATTATTTTATTGACTGTTGCAGAAGTAAGGGAAAACACGTTGAAACAGGTGTATTCGGTGCAGATATGAAAGTTTCACTTGAAAATGATGGACCTTTTACAGTGATTTTAGAATAAGTATAAAATATCACTTCATGGAAATAATAATCATGAGGTGATTTTTTTGCGAAGAAAAGGCGAACACAGGATAATTTTTATTGTATCGGCATTTTTTCTCATGTTTTTTGGGTTATCACTGAATTATTTCAGGCTTTCCTATGAAAGAAAATATGTCAAAACGGCTATGGAAAATGCATTTGTTACTATCAATGCAGGAGACAGTCAGGGGACTATATACGACAGGAATTTTACTCCGTTGACTAATTCATCATCAAAGATAGTTGCAATAGCTGTGCCGTCTGCCGTGGATTATGATGAACTTTATTCTCTTGCAGTGGATAAGGAAAAATTTTCTGACGATTATTCTGAAAATCTGCCTTTTGCATTTGAATGCAGTAAGAAAGGAACTGATTCAACAGGAGTTACATTTTTTGAAATACCCAAAAGATATGGAGAAAATACAGCTCCGCACGTTATCGGCTATCTTTCCGAGGGTGAAGGTGCATCGGGAATTGAATACGCCTATGAAATGCTTCTGAGGTCAGGAAATACAGAAAACAGTGTTACTTATTCAACAGACGGTTTCGGTCATATTCTTATCGGCGAGGGCAAGTCCGTTACAAGAAGTACAAAACAGCAGACAGGTGTCGTGACTACCCTTGACAGCAAAATACAGAAAATCTGTGAAACGGCAGGAAAAGATATAGATAAGGGTGCAATTGTTGTTTCGGACGTGAAAACAGGTGAAATACTTGCACTTGCAAGCTTTCCTGAATATGATATACAAAATATAGCTCCTGCACTAACAGACGAAAGAAGTCCCATGATTAACCGTGCATTATATTCTTACAGTGTCGGTTCGATTTTTAAGCTTGTAACAGCCTGTGCAGGTATGAACTCCGATTTTTCGGGATATGTATATGACTGTACGGGTTCATGCGATGTTTTCGGGCAGAATTTCAGTTGTCACAAAAAAGACGGTCATGGCGTACAGACTCTTACTCAGGCGATGACAAATTCATGCAATCCATATTTTATTTCAATGAGCAGTTGTCTGGAT
>JAIDNR010000270.1 GCA_029063695.1 Ruminococcus sp. | reverse complement strand
TAACTAAATCTGCCAATAAAAAGAAAAAAGATGATTATTATTAAAAAGGAGAGTAAAATATGGGTAAATGTATGATTATCGGCTGTGGCGGAGTTGCTTCTGTTGCAATACACAAGTGCTGTCAGAACAGTGAAGTATTTGAGGGTATCATGATTGCAAGCCGTACCAAATCAAAGTGCGACACACTCAGGGATAAGCTTCAGCCGACTACTAAAACGGTTATTGAGACTGCTCAGGTAAATGCGGATAATGTTGACGAACTTATTGCTTTAATTAATAGTTACAAGCCTGATGTTGTGCTGAATCTTGCACTTCCTTATCAGGATTTGACTATCATGGACGCTTGCCTTGACACTAAAACTCACTATGTTGATACTGCTAACTATGAGCCTCTTGATACTGCTAAATTTGAGTACAAATGGCAATGGGCTTACCGTGAGAAGTTTGAGCAGGCAGGCATTACTGCACTTCTAGGCAGTGGCTTTGACCCTGGTGTTACAGGTGTTTTCTCCGCTTATGCAATGAAACATGAGTTCGATGAAATAAACTACATTGATATTCTTGACTGCAACGGTGGTGACCACGGTTATCCGTTCGCTACCAACTTCAATCCCGAAATCAATATCCGTGAAGTATCGGCTAAGGGCAGTTACATTGAGGACGGAAAATGGGTTGAGACTGAGCCTATGGAAATCAAGCGTGTGTATAATTTCAAGGGAGTAGGGGAGAAAGATATGTATCTGCTTCATCATGAGGAACTTGAATCGCTTGCTCTCAATATCAAGGGCATAAAGCGTATCAGATTTTTCATGACTTTCGGACAGAGTTATCTTACTCACCTGAAATGCCTTGAAAACGTAGGTATGACATCAATTGAGCCTATCATGTATGAGGGCAAAGAGATTGTACCGTTGCAGTTCCTGAAAGCTGTTCTCCCAGACCCTGCCTCACTTGGTCCACGTACCGTAGGCAAGACCAATATTGGCTGTATTTTCCGTGGTAAAAAGGACGGCAAGGACAAAACATATTACCTCTACAATATATGCGACCATCAGGAATGCTACAAAGAAGTCGGTTCTCAGGCAATTTCCTATACGACAGGTGTTCCTGCTATGATTGGTGCCATGATGATTATGACAGGTACTTGGAAAAAAGCAGGTGTTTACAATATCGAAGAATTTGACCCCGACCCATTTATGGAAGCTCTCAATAAGTGGGGGCTTCCGTGGGAAGAAGACTTCAATCCCGTCCTTGTTGAGTAAATAATATAACAGGATATTTGAGAATATATAAATACTTTTATATTATATTTTTTTCTTTACAAAAGAGATAGGAAAATAAGGTAATAAATACCCTTGAATATTCTGATTCGGCGATGATATGGGTATGGAAGTTGAGCTTAATAAATATGTCGGCAAAAAGATAACCGTGTGCCTTAATGTTATGGAAATTCACGACAATGGATATGGTTACGGTGAGAGTATCAAGGGTAGTCTCGAAAAAGTCGGCAAGGGCTGGATTATGCTCAGTGAGGGACAATACAAGAGAATTATAAATCTTGTTAATGTAACATATATCAAGCTTTAAGGAGGAAAAATTATGGCAAATACATCAAAATCAGCTAAGGCTACAAAAATTGAGGATATTTTACAGAGGTATCTCGGCAGATATGTTGAGGTCTATGCAAACGGCGTTGACGGTTATATGTCGGGCATTCTTGAGGAAATTATTGACGGCGGCTGGATTATCGTTGTTCTCGGAGATGTTGAATATATGTACAATATCGCTAATATTTCACTGATAAAGGCTGTTGACAGAAGTGAAGAATAAAGTAAATACTCCGTGTTATGTGATTGACGAAGCGGCACTAATATACAATCTTGAAATCTTGCATGGAATTGAAGAACGCACAGGAGCTAAGATACTGCTTGCACAAAAAGCTTTTTCCTGTTATCATGTTTATCCGTTAATCAAAAAGTATATTTCGGGAACGGCTTGCAGTGGTCTTTATGAGGCTAAGCTCGGATTTGAGGAAATGGGCGGAGAAAATCATGTTTTTTCCGCCGCATACCGTGAAAATGAAATTGATGAAATTATTTCTTACTGCGGTCATATTATTTTCAATTCATTCAGTCAGCTTGAAAAGTATCGTGACAGAGTTCTGAATGCGGGAAAAAAAATCGGACTCAGAATCAATCCTGAATGTTCCACACAGGAGGGGCATGAAATCTATGACCCGTGTTCACCAAAATCACGTCTCGGAATTATAAATAAAAACTTTGACAGAAGCAATTTGTATGGCGTTTCGGGTCTGCATTTTCATACTCTCTGTGAACAAAATTCCGACGATTTGGCGAAAACTCTTGATGCCGTTGAAGAAAAATTCGGTGATATACTTCCGAAAATGAAATGGATTAATTTCGGTGGCGGTCATCATATTACACGTTCCGATTATGATATTCCATTGCTTGAAAAATGTATAAAACGTATGCAAAAATACGGACTTGAAGTATTTCTTGAACCCGGTGAGGCGATTGCACTCAATGCAGGTTGGCTTGTTACGGAAGTCCTCGACCTCACGGAAAACGATATGCCGATTGCAATTCTTGATACTTCGGCAGCTTGTCATATGCCCGATGTGCTTGAAATGCCATACCGTCCGCCGCTTTTAAACTCAGGCGGAGCAGGTGAGAAAGCTTATACTTACCGTCTCGGCTCTCAGACCTGCCTTTCAGGTGACATGATAGGGGAGTACTCTTTCGATAAACCGCTTGAAATCGGTGACAGGCTTGTTTTCGGCGATATGGCGATATATTCTATGGTAAAGAATAATACTTTCAATGGTATGCCCTTACCCTATATTTTACTGAAAAAATGTGATGGCAGTATTGTAACTCTCCGAAAATTTGGTTATAATGATTTCAAATCCAGACTTTGAAAAATTATTAACGTTAATTAAAGTGAACTGTGTTTATGAAAAAGCGTAAACGATACATGAGTTATCGTGCCAGAAGAAGAAAAATTGAAAGATATGGAATGTTTGCACTTACTTCTTGTCCAGTATGTGGAAAAATGAGCTGTTCTTTTACGACCGTTATGATGCCAATTGCTGTCTTAGCTGTAATGTATGGTTAAGCAAGAACTGTAGTAATCCAAAATGCCCATACTGCTCTAATCGACCTGAAACTCCGCTTGAAGCACTTTTTCTGGAATCACCAAAACCAGATGCTCAAATTCGTAAACAGTGGAGACGGGACAACTATTTTCATAAGGTATCAGGAAAAATTCGCAAAGAAAAACGACTGTATTTTTTGCAAAATCAGAATTATGTTTAATCATTGGAATATCGTGTGAAAATTCTGTGAAATATTTGACAATTGTCGTCTAAAGTGATATAATAAATATGACATTTCAATTAAAAAGAAGGTTGTATTTTTATGAATTATGAAATCATTGACGCTCATGCACATATTTTTCCTGAAAAAATAGCTGAAAATGCAACTGCAAATACAGGAAAATTCTATGATTTGCATATGGACAGCATAGGTATATCGGAAAAACTCATAGAGGGTGGCAATACTATCGGTGTTTCACGTTATCTTGTATGCTCAACTGCTACAGTTCCGCATCAGATTAGCTCAATCAACAGTTTTATTGCCGATGAATGTAAGAAAAATCCGTGCTTTTTCGGTTTCGGCACTACTCACCCGTTTTCCGAAAGTATTGAAGCCGATATTGAGCAGATTAAGTCGCTCGGACTTCACGGAGTAAAACTTCACCCTGATTTTCAGAAGTTCGATGCAGATTCTCCCGAAGCTTTCAGAATTTATGAAGTTATTGAGGGAGAACTGCCTTTACTGATTCACTGCGGAGACCCTCGTTATGACTGGTCTGCTCCTGCTAAAATACGCCGTATATGCGAGAACTTTCCTCGTCTGCAAATTCAGGCAGCTCATCTCGGCGGGTACTGTCGCTGGAACGAGGCGGAGGAACTTCTTACGGGTTTTGAGAATGTCAGTGTAGACATAAGCAGTTCCCTTGCATTCATGAGTAAGGAAGATGTTGTCCGCAGAATAAAAAAATTTGGTATTCACAAATGCTTCTTCGGCTGCGATTTCCCTATGTGGAATCACACTGAGGAACTTAAGCGTTTTCTTTTTCTCGGTCTCTCAGATGAGGAAAATAAGCTCATTCTTTCTGAAAATTTCAAAAATTTCTATAAAATTTGAAAAAGTACTTGACAATCCTGCGTATATATGTTATAATATTATACGTAGATTGATTGCCGGAGTGGTGGAATGGCAGACACAGTGGACTCAAAATCCACCGGTAGCGATATCGTACGGGTTCAAGTCCCGTCTTCGGCACTATAAAAACAACGTAAAATCGGACTTTTTTGGAAGTTCGGTTTTATTTTTTTGACCAGAATTTTTCTACCATACAGCCAAAACGTCTACCGTTGTTAAATTTGTTTACTTTTTAGAGTTGCTTTCGTCATCATCAGGACTGAATATGTCA